>DATFGJ010000726.1:0-5288 GCA_035249585.1 Lacipirellulaceae bacterium | reverse complement strand
GCGGGCGCACTGGGGCGAAATTCGCCGAATTTCGCCCCATGAGAAAAAAGAAAAAAATTTGGTGGGGCGAAACCAATACCCGTACCCGAAACCGCGTATGACAAAATGCGTCGAGCGCCGTGCCTATTTACTCCAAAATGGCCGAAATCTGGTGGCACAAGGATGCAAAACCGATTCTACTCCGAGTCCATCTTCCATCGAGCACGTGCTTGCCACGAGCGGAGCCGATTCGTTGTTGCGTTCGGCTCGTCGCGCCGCGAGATCTGCAATCAGCAAGTCCTCCTCGGCCCAGAGGCTTCGCGCTGCCGGCGAGAAGAGCTGCCGTCGCGATGGCGACTTGCCGACTCGCTCGAAGAAACCATCGACAGCAGCGTTTTCGGCTGGTTCAGCCGCAGGAAGCGCACTGCCGAGCGCTGCCAAAGCCGCAGTCGGTGGCAGAACAGGCACGTTCGAAATTCCCGGCGTCGGCTCGGCGAAGTACTGGAACGGACCGGAGCCGTCGGGCACGCGGCCTTGAGAGACATCGGTGGTCTGGGCCACGTAGCTCACGAAGTCGATCAGTGTGAGCGACGGCACGGCCCAATAGGGCACGGCCGTGTTGCGTCTTGGCGCCGGGCTGGCCGCGGAAAGCCCGAAGTTGGCTCGCCACAGGTCGAAGTCTCTCTGATCGACGTGCCCGTTTTCGTCGCCATCGCCGCGCGTGCCTGCGGGAACGAATTGGCCCGCGTTCTTCCGCCACACAACGACGTCGGCCGTGTTCACGCGGCCGTCGCCGTTGTAGTCGCCCGTGAGCGGCGGTTCGATCTCGACCAGCGCAATCCGACCACTTTCGGCGGACAGACGAAAATCAAGATGATTGGGCCCGGCCTCGATGTTTTCATCCGCCGTAAGCGCCACAAAGCCGTTCGCGGCGATGAAGCTCAATGGCGCGAACCGGTGTCGCAGCGGCCGAGCGCCGGGGTCGTCGGTGATCGCCAGGCCACCGAGCGCCACGCTCAGCGAGTCGGAATTGAATAGCTCGATGAAGTCGTCGTTGGCTACGACATCGCCGTTGGCGAACCATTCGTTGATCCGCAAGTTTGTCGGGTCGCCGGTGGCCTGCGCTGCGTTGAAGCCGCCCAGCGTCGGCTGCGACAAGCCCCAGCGGGTTTCTGGCCCGAGCCGGCCAATCGACGAATCAGGGACCTGCATGCCAAAGGCGATGGAGTCGACCAATCCGCCGCCGGCCGCCGGGCGATCGAACAAGTACACACCCTCGCCGTCGTTATCGAGCGCAAAACCAAGGCGCAAGCCGCCGCCCGGCTCCGAGTCGGCAATTAGCGTTAAATATCCGCCCGGTTCAATCATCGTGCCGGCCGGAAAAACAAATCTCGTTGGCGCCGCAGGATCGTCGGTGATGCTCATGCCACCCAGGTCGACCGCTTCGGTTCCGCGGTTGTACAACTCGATCAGGTCCGGAAAGGCTCCACCGACGTTGTGGGCCTGCACGTTATCGGCAAGCACCTCGTTGATGACGATTCCGAAATGCGCGGCATTCGGGAAGGCGCCCATGTCGGTTCCGTTAGGACCGGTGCGAACCGCGGGAGAAATCGGCTGGAGGTGGAAATCGCGGTTGGCCGCGTCGACGAACAATGGATCACCCACCAAGTTTCCGCTTCCATAGCTCACGCCTTCCGCGGGCACGAGCGACTGATTCACGGCGATGGTCACGCCGGGACGGATATTTTTGAAGAGCTGCGGAGTCTGCCAGAAGATGTCCCCCGCGAAGGTGGCGCCGCGGCCGGCGTCGGTCTCTCCGTCGGCGTCGATTTCCGTATATTGGACCCCCGCCAAGTCCGCCTCGAAATAAACATTGTGCTCCGAGGTCAGAAACGCGTCCTCTTTAAGCAGTACGTGATGGTCGTTATTGATGAAAATATTGCGGCGCAGCGTCACGTCAGTGGTCAATCCCGAGGCAATGCCCGTCGCCACGGCGTTGGAGGTCGTGTTGCGCCCGGTGCTCAAGTGAAAGTTCATAAACAGATTGTCTTCGACAATCGCGTCGGCGCCGTCCAGATCGACCCCGTCATCGCCGCCACCAAGAAATACATTTCTGCGAATCTGAACGGGCGCGTCGGCCACGCGCGTCGGCCCGATATCAACTACGTCGCCGCCGCTCGTGTTCACATCAAACGTATTCCCCTCGAGGATCAGGTATGGCGTGCTTTGCGGCGCGGTGCCGTGAATCGTCTCGCCGATGGAAACCCCCGGAAACTTCGAGTCGGTTACTCGCAGCGATGGATTTTCCACCTCGATGATGGTTCTTGTCGTGCCGGACCAAGTAACGTTGTCAATCGACAAGCGACTCGTCTTGGCGCGGATGGAATTACCCTGGCCGTCACCATAGCTCATATCAAGATAGCCCAGGCGGTTATCTTGTTGGCTGTTCTCGAACCGCAGCCCGTCCCAAGGCGTTGTGGCGCCCATTTGGCGGGTCAGTACGATACGCTGCCGTTCGGTCCCCTCGGCAATCAGGCGGCCAAACACGGTGATGCCGGTGCCCTGTGCAAAGTAAACTGTGACGCCCGGCTCTATCTTGAGCGTCACGCCGGCCGGCACCACCACGCCGCCAGTCACCAACCACGGCCCGCGCGCCGCGTCCAGCGTGGTATCCGTTGTCAGCGTTCCCCCCGCGAACTGCGTTGGCACGATCGGCGGAATCTGCGCGAGCACTGCCGCCGTGCGATTTGTGATGAACGCCTCGATTTCCGCGATGTACGTGCTCGTGGCCCATCCATCGAGATACTGGTGCAGGAGCGGACTCAGTGTCGCCAGATTGAACACGTTGGCGATAAGGTCCTTGAACTCGGCGTGATAGAGCTTGAGTATCTCCGGATGATTGAGAAACCGGTTAAGCCCTGTCATCTGCGCGGGGAGCATGATGCTGCGATTGATCGGATCGACCGAGTCGCCTTTGCCCAGAATCGTGTCGAGATCGTGCGGGATGAGGACGAATCGCGGATCGTTCTTGCCGCGGTAAAAATCGTAATCATCGCCTACGCCATTGCTGATCCCGTTCTCGCTGTTGAGGAGCAGGCCTTCGAGCGCCAGAAACCGCAGCCATTGACGGATATTGACGAGCTTGCTGACCTCTTCGAAGTACGTCTCCTGCGGCGCGTTGTTGAGTACCTCTGTCAGATGAATCAGGTCGGACCAGTCGTCGGCCGACTGGTTCGACTCCTTGAAATATCGCTCGCGATACGGAGTCGGGTCAGGGCCGAGATAGCTCAGGTCGGACCGCGGACCGCCACCGCGACTCCGCGCCGAATAGAGATTGCCATCCGGGTCTGGCGCGAAATGATTCTCGGCAAACTCACTGCCAACGGCCTCCAAAAACGCATACTTTCCGAACATCCGGCTGGAGTCCTCAGCCAGGTTCGAGCCGTTCACGCGCACCTGGATCGGGGCCGCTTTCGGCGCGGCGATGCCGGCTCGTGCGTAAATCACGCTGCCCATTACTTGCAACGGCGTGTACTTGCTGTTGATGTTGACCGCACTGACGCCCTCCCACGTGCGGTCCGTCGGAATGTTGACGCGATAGTTGTTCGGCGGGTCATTTCGCGTCCCGCTCCCCCGGTTGCGGATGCCGACGTTGTATCGCAAGTCAGTTCCCGTGCCGTCGCGATAAATGAACGTGCCGTTCATCTGGGCGTCGCTGAAATCTTCGCCCGGCGGCGTGCCGCCGTCGCCGATATCGGCCAGCTCGTCCCGCTCCGCCTCGGTCATGATGAGCCGCACGATGGGGTCGTTCGTCGGCAGCCACGGTACGACCGGATCGAACGAATCGTCGACCTGATACAGCAGGTTTGCGACCTGGCCAGAGTCAGCGGTAGCCGCCGGCCAGGTGCGCGACTGCCCCCCAACGTCAATCGCCTGAACGTAGAACTCAACCACCGTTCCATTAGCCTGCGGCGGAATCGCGGCAGAAAAAATGTCGTCGCCGGCGCGATCATCCGCCCCGCTGCCGTCATCGAGCATGGCAACGGGATTGAATGCCGACGCGCCATCGACGCGCCAATACAGCGTGGCCTGCAGTGCGCTGTCCTGCTCATCGGCAAGCCGCGCCGTCACAACCACGGCATCCGTCGATCGCGGAATCACCGGTCCGTGGACAGTGTCAAGAATCAAGGGCGCGATGTCTGCGTCGGCCGCGGTGTTTGCGATGCCGGGCGTGCCGCCTACCGTGAGACTCGCTGTCCAGTTCTGGCCATGGTCGTTCGAAAGGCCCGCATTAATAAGCTCGAGCGATTTGCCGCCGCCATCGTGGTCGTTCAGCCAGATCCAGCCCTGATGCCCGAAATGTTCTGGACCGCGCGCCCGCACCGACCAGTCGCCTTGATCGGCATAAGTGACCGAATCGACAAGTCGCCCCAGTTGGTCGACGAGCCGTATGCGCTCGCCGTCATTGCTGAGATGCCCGCTCCAGCCGCCCACCACGTTCCTCACGCCGGGGTGATTCAATTGGAAGTGCGCGACGTCGGCCGCCACCACGAGATAGCTGCCCGGATTCAACACCGAATCCGGAAACGTGAGCTCCACGCCATCGTTGAATCGCCAGCCTTGCAGATTCACGGCCTCATCGCTGGCGTTGTGGATCTCGATGTATTCATCGAGGTCGCTCGTGCCGGCCGGGTGGTACATGATCTCATTGATCAGCACGCGCCGGTTCAAATCCACGAGCACATCGTCGCCGTTGGGTGCTCCCGGTGTGGGAGTCAGAAAGTAACCGACCGTTTGCCCATCCGCCGCAATGCCGTAGGAGATATCCGTGAACTGCTGAGGATAATCGGCCCCATCGACGCCAAATTCCGAAACAACTGTGGTCTCATCAGGTCCGACCAAGGCGACGTATTCGCCGCTAGCGCCGAGGGCAAAGTTCATGTGCAAGTTGCCGCCGGCGTCGACATAGTCGTCGGTGGATTGGCTGCTGGCGAAGACCACGAGGAATTCTCCCGTGCCGACTTCTACGCTGGGAAATTCCCAGCGCGTGAGATCCTCGTAATCGTCGGTGAGGTAATAGCCGGCCAGGTTGATCGGAATATCGCCCGCGTTGTGAATTTCGATCCAATCCGAGGCGTTGCCGTCGCCGTCGCGCAGGCCGGCGTCATTCGCTGCAAGAAACTCCGTGATGAGTGGCATTCCGGCGAGCAACGTGCGCGGCTCAAGCAGCTCAATATGCAACTGACCGCCCCGACGATCGCTCAGGATGCGTGCAGAATGACGCCGCGAATGTGGTCCACGTGGGATGT
>DATFGJ010000725.1:0-5029 GCA_035249585.1 Lacipirellulaceae bacterium | reverse complement strand
CTACAGCAAGTTCAGAACGCCCGTTCGCTCGTTGAATGCCTTGATCTGCTCATCCCATTCCCCGACCTGCGCGAACGTGCGCTCCCAGAATTCCGGTTGCCAAAGTTCGCGCAGCTCCTCCACCGTGCGCCCTTGTTGCTCGACCCAAGTGAAATATTTGAAGTTATGCAGCGCCTTGCGGTCTTGGTAGGTGAGCTCACGCACGTGATCGATCCCAATGCCATCGAGATAGCGGGCTTTGTCGTACGCCGCCTTTTCGGGCGTGTATGACCCGTGTTTCGTTGCCAGCTCCGTCAATCGGCTGGCGTACATGCCGGCTGAGTCAGTAAGCACAGTGAAAATCACGTCGCTGCCGTCCATGTCGTAGTACTTGGCCGTCTTAATCGCCGCCACAAGGTTACAGATGCCCGAGATGCCCATGAGCGGCAGCTTCTGGATTACGTCATCGGGCACCGTGTGGTTAAGGTGGGTTTGCCCAACCGTTTCGTTGAACAACCGAAACAGGGCCAGGCACTGGCCGTCATCCACCGCCGCCACCGTGTCGGTGTTCCGCACGTTGTGAATCCACGGCACATGCTTGTCGCCAATGCCCTCGATGCGGTGGCCGCCGAAGCCGAACTGGTACAGCGTCGGGCATTGCAATGCCTCGGCCGCGACGACGCGGAGCTGCGGGCGCACAGTGCGCAAGTAATCGGCTGCGGCGATCGTCCCTGCGCTCCCGGTGGCGAACACGCAAGCAGCAAGCCGCAGCGAATTACCCCTGCCTTTTAGGGACGGGCCACCGGAGGGTTCATTCAACCGACTAAAAACTTCATCAATCGTTCGGCCAGTCACATGATAATGCCACACCGCGTTGCCGAACTCTTCGAACTGATTGAAGATCACGCAATCGGACCTCATGCGCCGAATTTCCCAGCACTTGTCGTAAATCTCCTTCACGTTCGATTCGCAGCCCGGCGTGGATATGACTTCAGCGCCGATATCCTCAAGCCAGGCAAATCGCTCGCGGCTCATTTCCTCCGGCAGGATAGCGACCGCCGTGCACCCCACGAGCGCGGAGTCGAACGCGCCTCCGCGGCAGAAGTTGCCGGTGCTCGGCCAGACCGCCTTATGCCGCGTGGGATCGAACTGCCCGCTCACGAGCTTCGGCACGAGACAGCCGAACGCCGCGCCTACTTTATGCGCACCGGTCGGAAACCATTTTCCAACAAGCCCGATGATTCGCGCGCGGGCGCCCGTCAGCTCCGGAGGAAACTCGATCCAGTTGCCGTCGTTGAAAAGGCCGCCGCGCTCGACCGGCTCATTCTTCCAGGTGATGCGAAACAGGTTCGCCGGATCGACATCCCACAGTCCGACTTCTTTTAGCCGCCGCTTGATCGGCGCGGGCACGGTTGACGGGTCGCGCATCTGAGCAAACGTCGGCAGCAGAATCCGCCGCTCGCGGAATCGCTCAATTGTCCTCGACAAAACATCTTCGTCGGTAGCCATCGATGTTCTTCCATCCGCTTCGATTGCAATTGAACCACGAAAATCGCGAAGGACACAAGATGATCGAAAGGCTTTGAACTGGAGAAAACGAAAGTAGCACAGTAAAGATGAATGCTGACACACGAACTCTGCTTCCGTTCGGCTGAGCTCACGGCCGAAGTCTCTGCTACCTCCTGTAGATTGGCCTTTCTTTGTCCTAGTGTCCTTTGTGGTTCGACAAATGCTTTGAGTTTTCTAATTGTTCTGCCACGGCCGCCACCTCCGGCTCGATCGCGATCGGTCGGCCGGCGGCGCGGATCGCGCTGCGCGTGTCTTTGAGTCCGCTGCCGGTAATCATAACCAGCACGCTCTCATGCGGAGCGATCATTCTCGAGTCGAGGGCCGCCACCACGCCCGCTAGCGCCGCCGCTGCGGCTGGCTCGGCGAACACGCCGTGGCGCCCCGCCAGCCGCATCGCGTCCAATATCGCCTCATCACTCGCGGTGACGATTTCTCCGCCCGAATCGCGCACCGCGCGCACCGCTTTTCGCCAGTTGCGAGGCACCTTCACGTCGATGCTGTCGGCCATCGTCGCGCCGTCGGATTCCTCAGGGATTGAATCATGCCGCAGTGCGTATTCAATTGGCTTCACTTCAGCGGCTTGCACACCCAGCAGCCGTGGCAGCCGGTCGATCACGCCCAGCTCGCGCATCGTGCGCAAACCCTTCCAGATGCCGGCGATCGTGCAGCCATCACCGACGCTCACCGCAACCCAGTCGGGGACGCCGCCGAATGCAGCCGATTGTTCGGCAATCTCCAGCCCGGCAGTCTTCTTGCCTTCCACCAGAACGGGATTAATCGCGCAGTTGCGATTGTACCAGCCGAACTCATGGCAAGCCTTCGTGCACAGGTCGTACGCATCGTCATAGGATGAATTCACGGCAAACACGGTGGAACCAAATACTTGAAGCTGGGCCACTTTCGGCTCAGGCGCCGTTTTTGGCACGAAGATGATCGCCGGCAGGCCCGCGAGTGCCGCATGTCCGGCCAGGCTGCTGGCCGCGTTGCCCGTCGACGCGCAGGCGATCGTTGTCGCCCCGACTTGCAACGCATGAGCAACGCCGATCGAGCTGGAGCGGTCTTTGAATGAGCCGGTCGGATTCCGGCCTTCATCTTTCAATAGGATCTGCCGCAGGCTGAGATGTTCGGCCAACCTGTGCGACTCGATGACTGGCGTCATTCCAACAGGCCACTCGCGATGCACGGCCGAGGCCTCGAGCGGCAACAACTCCGCGTAGCGCCATTGATTTCGCGGCCGATTCGCCAGCGGCTCCTCGCGCCATGCCGCCCGTACGCGGTCGAAGTCATACTCGATGTCGAGGATACCGTCGAACGGTCCGCAATGCGGGCAAATCATCCACGTCGCCTCGGCCGTCCTGAGATTTACGCCTGGAAACGTCGAGCCACATGTGATGCAAGTCAGATCTGTTACGCACCAACCCATCGCATTCCTTTCAGTCGCCCGAATGTATCGTACGCGCGGTTAAGGAGCCAGAGCAGGTGACGTAAGCTATAATAAGAACCAAAAAGGCTCGCATCGAAGGATGCAGGAGGCGCTCCTGCAGGGGCTAGGGAGTGCAACATTCACCCCGCATCCGGCATCCTGCATTCCGCATCTCAAATGGTCGACCTCTTCTGCACGCCGTTTGTCGACTTGATTCAGCGGATTCGGCTGGAGTTTCGTAACCAGCAGACGATCTTCGACTTGCCGGCGCGCAAATTTTATGTCCCGGCCGCTGAAGCGGCCTCGCCGTCCTCAGGCATCGATCTATCGGTGCGGTTTCACGATCGCGCGGCCGGAAATGCGTCGGGGCCGGCCTCCGGTCCGCAGACGCAAATGGCGCAAAATCTCGTCCTCTCATGGCTCGCCGGCGGGCGGATCATGGAGCTCAAAACGGTACAGGTCAACGACGAGCTGAAAATCTCCCGACCATGCATCGATGCAACGAACGTCGGCTACAACGTCGAGTGGTCTCAGGAGCTGAGCGTTGCCGATTCGCTCGACCAGTACGTGCAAGGAGCGATGCTGATCCACATGCTGCGCCACGCGCCCGACGTGTTCGGCAATCCCTTCGCTGATAAGTCGATGGCCGGCCTGAGTGGCGAGCCGATTTACGACATGTCGATCGGTTACGACCTCACCGGCATTCGCTCGAAAAAAGTCGTCGGCTTCATTCGCGGGATGATCGACGCGCGCGAAAGCGTTGAGCGGCTGCGAAATCAAATCCCCCGCTGGCTCTGTCCGCTGCGCGAACTCGACTATCCCACGGCGCTCAGTCGCAGCATCACGCTTTCCACATTCCACGGTTGCCCGGCCGACGAAATCGAGCGCATCTCGACGTTCCTTCTTACCGAGCTTGACGTGCACGTGATCGTGAAGATGAATCCGCCCATGCTCGGCCGCGAAAAACTCGAGCACTTGCTTTACGACGTGCTCGGCTACGCTGAAATCCGCGTCAACGCAAAGGCCTACTCATCGGGACTCCAGTTCAATGAATCGCTGGAAATCTGCGGCCGCCTCGCCAAAATCGCCGCAGAGCGCGGGCTGAAATTCGGTGCAAAGTTCTCCAACACTTTGGAAGTGGAAAACCACCGCGCGTTCTTCCAGCCCTCGGAAAAGATCATGTATCTCTCCGGCGCGCCGCTCCACTTGATTACGCTCACGCTGGCGGGCGAATTTCGAAAAGCAATGGGTGCCGAGTTTCCCATCTCTTTTTCTGCGGGCGTGGATCGCAAGAATTTCGCAAACGTGGTGGCGTGCGGATTCGTGCCCGTCACCACGTGCACCGATCTATTGAAGACGGGCGGCTACGGCCGGCTCCCGCCCTATTTGCATGATTTGGAACAACAGATGGCCCGCGCCCGCGCGCGCACGATCGCCGACTTTATTCTGGATGCCCGCGGCCAGCGCGCCGCGGCCGGCGGCGATCCTGTTCAGGCCGGTTTTCTCAACACGCCGCTTATCGTTGCCGAGACACAAGCCGACCCACGCTATCGCGCCGCCCAGAACCGCGCCATCCCCAAAAAAATCAATTCCCACCTCGTGACGTTCGACTGCATCACCTGCGACAAGTGCATCCCGGTCTGCCCGAACGACGCGAATTTTTTGTACCACACGGGCCAACTGCGAATCAGCTATCGCGACATCGAAGTCCGGCCCGACGGCAGCATGGTTCCGGTCGGCGAAGAAAAAACCTTCGCGCTGGAGAAAGCCGACCAGATCGCCAACTTCGCCGACTACTGCAACTACTGCGGCAACTGCGACGCGTTTTGTCCCGAGTATGACGGACCGTATTTGAAAAAGCCAAACTTCTTCGGCAGCCGCCGGGCCTTCGAAGCCGCCGCGCCGCGCGACGGATTCTTATTGGAACGATTGCACGACTCGATTGCGCTGCGCTGCCGAATACACGGTCAGCTTTACCACCTCCTGCACGTCGACCGTCATTACCGATATGACGATGGCATCGTCATGCTAAGCGTGAACGCCGATAAAATTGAGGCC
>DATFGJ010000724.1:0-17628 GCA_035249585.1 Lacipirellulaceae bacterium | reverse complement strand
GGGGGGGTGGGGTGGGGGGGCAGGCCGCTAGCGCGCAGCGTCAATCACTCGGAGCGACTTACGTGCTAGAACAGATATCGGCCGGCAGTGCGCAAACGTTTCATGAGACTGCCGGCGGCGTTCAACTCGCCGCTAGCCTTGCTGTCATGCGGCCGTAACGGGTCGGGAGTCGAAGGGGTCGGGAGTCGAAGCCGTTTTGCGAATATTTCGCCCCTGCGGATGCGGACATCGACGCCGGTCGGGAGCGAATTGAAGACTCCCGATCCCCAATTGAACGCTACTTTGATTGCCATTTGCGTTGCGTCTGGAACACGCGAGTGAGAATTTGCTTGGCGCGCGGGTCGGCCGGTTCGAGGTCGTGCATTTTTTTGAGCGTAAGCGCTGCTGCGTTGAGCTGCTGCTCGTTGCCTTCCATTTCGTAGCGGCGCTCGTGCAACAGTGCCAGCGCCATGAGGAATTCGTAATTCTGAGGCGCGCGGTCACATGCGGCCGTAAGCGCCGCCTGCGCTTCGTCGAACTGGCCCAAGAGGAAACGAAGCAGGCCCAGCCGATAATGGATCTCCGCGTTGCCGGGGGCCAGCCGAGCGTCGCGCTCCATCAACTCGGCTTCCTGCCCGCGCAGCCGGCGAATCTCGCTCGGGTCGCCATCTTGTTCCTGCAGCAGCGACGCAAGCTCCGCGCGCGGACCGGCCATGTACGGCTCCAAGCGAATCGCTGCTTTGAAATGGGCAATCGCCTGGTCGATGCGCCCGTGTGCGCGATCGATCGCACCGAGCGTCAGGTGCCCGCCCGCATGGTCGAGCGACAATTCCTGCGACCGGCGAAATTCGGCAAACGCTCGCTCAAACGCATCGCGCTGCGTCCCTGGTAAGTGCTCGAGCGAAAGATATGCCAAGCGCGCCGCGGCCGCCACGCGCACACCGCGCACCGAATCGTTGACCTTCGCTGCCAAGAGCGCGGCGAGCGCCGGCTCCAAATCGGCCGTCACAGCCCGCACGCCGGCCAGGCGCACCAGAGGGTCACTATCGCGCAGTGCGTTGCGCCGCGCGGCTTGACTCTCGCGGCTAGGATAATTCGCCAACAGGTCCGCAGCCGTCGCCCGCACGATTGCCGGAGTCGTTTTGCGATCGGCCAGTTCGACCAGCAGCTTGTCTCCGTCGGGCTTTGCCGCGTGGCCGGACGCAACGGCCGGCGCCCAATGCGGATCATCCGGCCGCTTTTCTCCATGCCATTTTTTCACGGCGTCGGCCGCCCATTGAAACGTTTCATCGGCCCGCGTATGGCAGTCGTTGCAGGCGTTCGGCGTGCCCAGCTCCACCGAAAGATCCGGCCGCGGCACGCGAAAACTGTGGTCGCGCCGAGAGTCGATCACCATGTACAGTCGCGACGGCATGTGGCACTCAACGCATCGCGCGCCGGCTGAACCGGCCGGATGATGGTGATGGTTCGGCGTGTCATATTTCGCCGGCACGTGGCACTGGGCACAAAGCCGATTGCCGGTGAACTTCAACTTCAGCGAATGCGGATCGTGGCAATCGCTGCATTGCACCCGATTGGCGTACATCTTGCTCTGAACGAATGAGCCGTACTCGTACACCTCGTCCAGAATCTGGCCGTCAGCATGGTATAAATTCTGCGACAGCAGAGCCGGCTCGTAGTGATCGAGAAAGGCTCGGCCGGGTCGGAAATCTTCGTGAATCTGGTACCGGCGGGCATGGCACTTCGCGCACGTCTCGAGCTGCACATCGACGTTCTTGTTCTTGAGCGACACGAGGCCATAGCCCAAATTGCGGTCCCAGAACGGCGATAGGCTCCTCGCCAGATCCACGTGCACACTGCCCGGTCCGTGGCATTCCTCACAGCTCACGTCGATTTCGTCATATGTCGTACGGTACGTGTTCGTGGCCGTGTCGTAGTTCTTGTGGACGTTCGTGGAGTGGCAGTCGGCGCAGGTGGTGTTCCAGTTCTGCGCGATGCCCGTCCAATGCAGCGGGTCGCCCGGCTCGATGCGTTCGTCGGTCACGTCGGGCGGCGTTACGTAGAACCACTTTTTGTTCGCCACGTCCCACGACTCGCGAAGCACCTGCACGCGGCCGTCCGGAAACTCGACCATGTACTGCTGCAGCGGCCGCACGCCGAATGTGTACTTGATCTCGTAGTGGCGATGCGTGCCGTCGGGCCCTTCGGCGTTTACCATGAACTTGCCATCGCGGCGGAAGAAGCGAGTCGTCACGCCCTGGTGCGTGAACGACGTGTCGTTGAAATCGGCCAGCACGGATGCCTCGCTGGCCAGCTCCATCGCCCGGTCATGATCGGATCCCAGCCACAGCTTGTGCTGGGTCTCATGGCAATCGGCGCATGTGGCGCGGCCCATGTAACGTGCTTCGGCCAGCGCGCCGGGCGGAAGATCGCTGAACCAGTCCCATGCCAACACGGCCGCCGCCATCACCGCGACAGCAAACGCGCCGAACAGAGATTTCAAAAGCATGGGTCGAACCGGCAAAGAAGTTGCGCAGGTCCCGACCTGCGGCACGGCGGACTGTGCAATACCATCCCCGGCATGGGGAAGGGGCTAGGGTAGGTGGAAACCCCCGGCGAAGCCGGGGCTGATGCACAAATACGCTGTCGCAATTTCGTCACCTACTCACTTTCTCACATAATCGCCACTCACTCATGTCCATGATCATGGTCCTCACCATGCGGGTGCGGATGCGGATGATCGTGATCATGATCGTGTTCGTGATGCGTTTCAATGATTCCTACATACGGCTTGCCGTCGATCGTGATATTGACTCGCGCGTTTTCGGCTTCTTCTACGTCGCCACAGACGATTTCGCAGAGTTCCTCGCTTACGATCTCGAAATACGATGCCTTGCCCTCCGAATCGCCAGGCTGGGTGACGGCCGGCAGCTCATATTCGCTGGGCTTGTCGGCGACCGAAACACGAATCGTTACCGACTGGGCGTCGATCGGCGCGGCGGCCTTGGCCGCTCCATCGAGAATGTAGATACCCACACGATGCTCGGCGTCATCATGCGTCAGCTCCGCATGATATCCGTCCGCGCCCAGCTCAATGATATGGCCGTTGTGCGGGCCTGCCTCGTCGTGCGAATGCTCATGATCGGCCGCCGCCGTGTCGCCGTCCGGCGCCTGAGCTTTGTTACAACCCTGTAGCCCAGCCAGAAATATCACCACCAGCACGATTTGACCGCCGATCAACGCAATTCGCATGGGAGCCTCCTTGAGCAAAGAATAAGCATGAATAAATTCTTCCAAGGCAGTGAACAGGAGGACGCAGAGGTAGCAGAGACAAGGCAGTGATCACTCACGTGATTGCTAAGTTGAATGTCCGTGATTTCTTCTGCGTGTTGTGAGGCTCTGCTGCCTCTGTTTCCTCCTGTCCATATATCCGCCGTTGCGCTATTATTCTACGGCAGGCGGGGCCGACTGTGCAGCCACGTTCCAGCGCGGTAGCATCGCGTGGAGAGGCCACAGCGCTCAGCCTACTGCTTGAGTAATCACGAGAGCAACACCAATGTCTGACCGAAACACTGAAAAAGCCACGTTCGGCTCCGGCTGTTTCTGGTGCACCGAAGCCATATTCCAACAGTTGCGCGGCGTCGAATCGGTTGAGTCCGGCTACAGCGGCGGCGAGGTCGCCAATCCTACCTACGAGCAGGTTTGCACGGGCCGCACGGGCCACGCCGAAGTCGTGCAGATCACCTACGACCCGGCCGTAATCTCCTTCGACGAGCTCCTAAAAGTGTTCTGGCAAACGCACGACCCCACGACGCTCAACCGTCAAGGCCACGACGTCGGCAGCCAATACCGCTCGGCCATCTTCTACCACAACGACGCCCAGCGCCGCACTGCCGAAGTCTACAAACAGCAGCTCGAGGCCTCCGGCACGTTCAGCGCACCTATCGTCACCGAAATTACACCCTTCAAGAGCTTCTACCCGGCCGAAGATTACCACGAAAACTACTTTCGCTTGAACCCGGCACAAAGCTACTGCGTGGCCGTGATCCGCCCAAAGGTCGAGAAGTTCAAGAAGGAATTCAAGGACATGGTGACCTAGCGGTGGCGCTTTTGTCCAAATAGCAACGGTTTCTCCAGTTGCTTTGTACTGCTACAGCCATAGCGCCGAGTTGGTTCGCCGGCTCTTTACCTGCGACAGGCCAATTCCGATAATTGGAAAGCGGATGGATTACGTCGGGCAATGACGCCTAGAATTCAAGCGGCAAGCGGTGGGCTGTGCTCACCCTATCCGGCGGAGTAGCTCAGTTGGTTAGAGCAGCGGAATCATAATCCGCGTGTCGGGGGTTCGAGTCCCTCCTCCGCTACTGGTTTTCTTGCATCGTGGTTTCTCGACGAGAGGGAATTCGGCGTCCCAACACCACAAGTGCCAGCAGAATTGCCCAGGCGGCCGTGTTCGGCTCTGGCACGGCGACCATCGCCGCGTCGCTGCCCGCGACCGAGTACTTTCGCCAGATCACATAGTCGGCCGCCGTGATCGACCCGTCGTTGTTGCCGTCGGCCGCGAGACGCGTTCGCGATCCGAACGTAGAGCGCCATTGGGTGTAGTCGACTGCGTTGACGACGCCGTTACCGGAGTAGTCGCCGGCCACAAACACCAGGTCGAGCGCCGCATCAACCTCGGGAAGATTCGCAAAGAAAGCACTGAGCCGATTCGGTCCCTCTAAAAACTCCATGAGAGCCATTGTCGAAAGCACCATGTTCCAGTTGTCCGCCAAGGAGGGTACGTCGGTTGGGTTCGCCGCGCCGGTCGCCCATTGCGCCGAGTCCGCCAGTCCGAGCGGCCCATCGAGGCCGTTCACCAGCCCGTTGTCGAGCAAGAATCGCAGCGACTGCTCGGCGCCCGGCGCGCCGGCCATCAGCGCCAGTGCGACACTCCAAGGCTGAAACAGATTCGGCTGGCCGAAATCGTTGTACAGGTTCCACGGATGATACGTGCCCGCGCCGCGGGCCGCATCTGGCTGAAAAAACTCCTCACGCCCCAGCTGCTCGAGCCGAGCGGCCGCTTCCGCCTCGTATCGAACATAGTTCTGCCAGGGATTTCGCGCCAGTGCCCGATTCGGATAGTTGTCGGCGCCGCGCTGGCGCGTGTCGACAAACAAATTGATGAGCGCTTGGGCGAATGGGGCCCGGTGATCGGTGCCGTAGGAGTAAACCAGGTGGTCCTGATTCGGATCCACCAGATAGTCGAGCACGCGGCCCGTGTCCTTATTCCACATCGTTTCCAGTGGAACATGATGCGCGTCGGAAACCTCAGCAGCGAGCGCAATCACCTTGCCCTCGTGCGTGTAGCCGCTGTAGTGGTACGGCGTAAAACCCGTCGCCGGGTTGTAGGCCAGGTTGAAGCCGGGGCTTTCTGCGAACGCGGCGAAATTGAAGCGATTCTGCACGGCGTCGATCGCATCGCGAAGTGCCGGTGGAGTGGTCGGCTGTGATTTGTAATTATGAAGCGCCAGCGCGATGAACGAGGCATCGATGCTCGATTCCTCTCCGCCTCCCTTCGGCGCGGCCGTGACCAGATTTAGAAATCGAGTCGGCAAATAAGTCGTCTGGTTGCGATTGACGTTGAGCGAATTCACCACCTGTCCCATGTACGTATCCGCATCGCTTTGCGACACCCAGCTGCGCCGCACGGCCGACGGCAACAGCCACACGACGCCCGTGGTTGTATTCAAAGCTCCGGTTTGCACGTCGGTCGAGACGTTTGGAATGATGCCCGACGTCTTGTTGCGCGCCGCCCATAGCGCGGTGAACTGCCGCTTCGCCAGCCGCTCAACGATCGAGTGGATCGGCGCGGTCGCTACGTCGATGCCAGGCCCTTTCTCGATCAAATTGAAATCGTCGAGATACAGCAAGCCAGTCGCAGGCCCGAAATCCGCGTCCACCAAGAAGCTCACCGCAAAAGTTCGTCGCAGGTCGGGCGTTCCGCTGACGGTCCATCCATTGCTCAAGTCGAGTGGAGCTTCGATCTTCGTCCACGCGGCGCCAGCCGGAATGGTGTAATTGCGCACGGCGCGGTAGCTGCCTGAGTCTCGATAGTCTTTCAACTCGAGCGAGAAAGTGAGCGGCGCCGTCGTGTCGTTCCGGACATAACCTTCAAGCCTCTGGTATTGAGTCAGGTCTCGATCCTGCCGAAATCCGGGCGCTGAGGTTACGGCGCTCGAAAAGGTTTGGAAAAAGCGAAAGCCATCATGAGGGATCGAACCGAGATTCGCGCGATAAGCGCCGCTCCCGGTGTGCACGATGCTGCTCTGCTTAGCAACACTTGTTATGTTCCCGGTCCCAATTGGGCCGCCCCAAAGATTCAGCGCATCAGAACGCTCCCCGTTAAGCAGCGGCACAACGCTCAAGTCTCCCGCTTGCGTGACGCTACCGAGGCCGAGCAGTAAGGCGACGACAATCAGCACTTTTGAGAGACTGGGAGACAAGGTAACAAGCCCTGCGGCGAGCTCAGCCCAGCGGAGACAAAGAGAATTCGGTTGACAACGGAATCTCTCTGTCTCCGTGTCTCTTTGTCTCCTTGTCTTCGCCTGCATCGTCATCGTCGTTTATGCGTCGATTGCTGCGCCGCTGGTGCTAATCACATCGCGGCAGAAAAACGCCGATGATTTCGGCACCCGCCGCTGCGTCGCAAAATCCACGTACACTATGCCGAACCGCTTGCTATAGCCGCATTGCCACTCGAAATTGTCCAAGAGCGACCAGACGAAATAGCCGCGCAAATCGACGCCCGCCCCGATCGCTTGCCGCGCGGCCTGCAAGTGGCCGCGTAGATATTCTACACGCGGCCGATCATCGACAAGCGGCGAACCGTTCCACTGGTCGTCGAACGCCGCGCCATTCTCCGTAATATAAACCGGCAGAATTCCATAGCGCTGGTTCAGCCAGAGAAGCGTATCGGATAGCCCTTGCGGATATATTTCCCATTCCATCGCCGTGTATGGACAATTCTCCTGCGGCACCGCGCGGGCCCGCGCTGCCCCGGCTGCCGGGTCATCCTTCACTACCAGACGCAGGTAGTAATTCACGCCCACAAAATCGATCGGCTGGCGAACCTGCCGCAGTTCGTCCTTGGACCAGTCGCGCCAGGCTGCACCAAAGATTTCGGCCAGCTCGCCCGGCACTTCGCCGCGCAGCGTCGGGTCGAGAAAGTGCCGGTTGAGGTACGCGTCGAGCCGCGCGGCCGCGGCTTTGTCGGCTGCTGATTCGCTGGCCGCATGGATCGGCACCAGATTCACGACAAGTCCAACCTGCGATGCACCCTCGGCGCGCAGCACTGCCACGGCTGACCCGTGTGCCAGCAACAGGTTCTTGGACACGGCGGCCGCCGCGGCCAGGTCCCGTCGACCCGGTGCATGGCGCCCTTCGACATACCCTTGATCCATCACGACCCACGGCTCGTTAATCGTAGCCCACATCTTTACACGATCGCCGAGCGCGCGGTGCATGAGGCGCGCATACTCGGCAAACCAGTCGGCAATATCCGCATTGGTCCACGCGCCGCGATCTTCCAGCGCCGCCGGCAGGTCCCAGTGATAGAGCGTGAGAAACGGTTGAATCTCGTGCTCAAGAAGCGCGTCCACCAGCCGGCTGTAAAAATCCAGCCCTGCTTGATTCACGCGGCCCGCCCCCGTCGGAAGCACGCGCGGCCAGCTTGTGCTGAAGCGATAGGCGCGAAGTCCCAAGTCGCGCATCAATCGCACGTCTTCGACGAATCGCTGATAATGGTCGCACGCCAAATCGCCATCACTGCCGTCCGCGATCTTGCCGGCCGTGTGCGAGAATCGATGCCAAATGCTTTCACCAGCCCCATCGGCCAGCGGTGACCCTTCGATCTGATAAGCGCTCGTGGCGGCCCCCCACAGGAACTCCTTCGGAAATGTCGTGTTTCGAATCACAATTCTCAAGTACTAATAGTCTCACGCAGAGGCGCAGAGGACGCGGAGCATAGAGATAGCCATTTAACTCCGCGAACTCTGCGCCTCTGCGTGAAACGGGCTTTGATCCGCCGTCCGCTTATAGCCAAACCACCACGCGGTGCAGGGCGCCGTCGTGAACCAGAGGGATCCGTGCCGCGCCGTTCGCGACTACGACCTCATCGCCATCAAGCGTGGCGTTCGTGACGCTGGTTTCGTTGCCGTTGGGATTCTCGATCGTAATTTCGTAGCGCGTCGACTCATTGGGCAATCGGTAGCTCAGCTGGCATCGCGGCCACGATTTGGAAATCGCCGGCTTCACGACAAGCGTGCGACCGCGCTCGATCGATAAACCGAAGATCGACTCGACCGCGACGCGAAACATCCAGCCGGCCGAGCCGGTGTACCAGGTCCAGCCGCCGCGCCCCACGTGCGGCGGCTCGCCGTAGATGTCTGCCGCGACGACATATGGCTCCGTCTGATAAACGTCGGTTCGCTCCGGCGTCGACGTGTGCCATACCGGGCTCAGCATTCGCAGCATTTCAACCGCCTTGGTGCCGCATCCCATTTCCGCAAGTGCCCGCACGACCCACAACACGCCGTGCGTATACTGGCCGCCGTTCTCGCGGATGCCGGGCAAGTAACCCTTGATGTATCCGGGGTCGTTCGGCGTGCGATCGAATGCGGGCGTCAGCAGGCGAATCATTCCCACCTCGCGGCAAACGAGCCGCTCTTCGACCGCTTTCATTGCCATCCGCGCCCGGTCGGCCGGGGCGACGCCGGAGAGCACGGCCCATGCCTGCGCGATCGCATCGATCTTGCATTCGTCGCTCTCGTGCGATCCCATTGGCTGGCCGTTGTCGTAATATGCCCGGCGATACCATGCACCGTCCCAGCCGGCCGAATTGAGAGCCTTTTCCAGCTGCTGGCGATAGGAGGTGTAGCGCGCGACGCGCTTGCCGTCGCCGCGCTCCCGGCAGAAGGGCAGAAATTGCCCGAGCACATAATGGATGAAAAAGCCAAGCCAAACGCTCTCGCCGCGGCCTTCCTTGCCGACCGCGCTGAACCCATCGTTCCAATCGCCGCTGCCGATGAGCGGCAAACCGTGCGCGCCGGTTGTCAGCCCGCGGTCGATCGCGCGGCAACAATGTTCGTAAACCGACCCACACTCGGCTGATGGGGCAGGGCGGAGATAGGTCTCCACATGACCGGCCGGAAGCTCAGGCGCGCTAATGAACGGCGCGTCCTCGTCAAGTACAGATACATCGCCGGTTGCTTCGACATAGCATGCTGCGACGTACGGCAGCCACAGCAAGTCGTCGGAAAACTTGGTGCGCAGGCCGTAGCCGGTGTCAGCGTGCCACCAATGGAGAACGTCGCCTTCGGCGAACTGCTGGGCCGCGTGGCATAGAATCTGCGCCCGTGTCATGTCAGGCCGCGTGAGCATCAGGGCCGCCGCGTCCTGAAGCTGATCGCGAAATCCGAACGCGCCACCGGGCTGATAATAGGCACTCCGCCCCCAAATCCGGCAGCTCAGGTTCTGATACGTGAGCCAGCCGTTCACCACCAGATCGATCTCTCGATCAGGCGTTTCGATCTCGATCGCCGAAAGCAGGTTGTCCCAGAATCCTTTCACCGCATCGAGCTCGTCGTTCACACGACCAGCCGTGCGATACAACTCAATCAATTTCGTTGCAGCATCCGGGCCGCCCGCGTCGCCAAGCAAGAAGACAACTTCGCAATCGCCGCCGGGCGGCAGCTCGATCGGCAACTGCCAGGCGGCGCACGGTTCCAGTCCGCTGCCAGCGCGGCCGTCGAGATCGCCTGCTGCAGTAAGCGCTGCGGGTGCCGCGATGTCGCCCGCATCCCCCAGAAACGCAGCCCGATCACACGTTCGGCTTGGCTCGCGATCGCCGGTGTCCGCCCCGCCATACATGGCCGAAAATGCCACGTGCCCGTCGTATACATCGCGATTCGGATTCGTCGCCAGAATCGCGCGCCGCCCGCCGTCATACTCGGTGGAGATCGACTTTGAGGTTTCGCATGCGAACCCGCCAAGTGCCCAATGCACGTAGGAGAACAGCGATAGCCGCCGCGGCCGAGCGCTGCGGTTCACGACTCGCAATCGCGTAATCTTCACCGGATCCTCGCGGGCCACGAACATCGTCGTCTCTTGCGCCAGCTCATAGCTTTCGTGCTCGAACACGGTGTAGCCGAACCCGTGACGCACGATGTACTCCGCCGGCGCCGGGGTCGGGCCCGGCGTGACCGACCAAAAAACTCCCGCGTCCTCGTCGCGAATCCAAATTGCTTCGGCATGGGGATCGCACACCGGGTCGTTATGCCACGCTGTGATTCGATTGAGCCGGCTGTTGCCGGCCCACATATAGCCGGCGCCGCATTCGGTCACGAGGAACCCGGCCGCTTCATTGGCGATCACGTTCACCCAGGGCATCGGCGGCCGCCGATGTTCGCCATCTGGGCCAGGCTTAACGCGAACGACGTACTCGCGGCCGTCGGCCGAGAAGCCACCGTAACCGTTGTCAAACACGAGCGGCTCGGACAATTCTGTACGTCGCGAACGGTTTGCAGCCGTCGCCGTCGCCGCCGGCTCGTAACGATCTGCTGCCGGCTCCTCCAACGCTTGCGGACGCGGCTTGCCATGCGCCGAATGCACGACGATGCGCTCCATGCTGCCGCGCGACGTCGCGGGCGATTCATCCAAAGGCGATTCGTCGCGGGAATCGACCTTGCTCCCATTGTTGAGCACCGCCGCCGCGCGCGACACGTCGCGAAATGCTTCTAACGTTTCCTCGATCGCACGGCGCTCCGTTGCAGCACCGAGCAGGAATACAACGTCGCCGGACTCGCCCGGCTCCAGCTCGAATCGAGCGCGCAAACTGGCGATCGGATCAAGCACCGGCCCCTGGCGTCCTTCCAGCGGCGCCGAGGAGCTCAGCGCATGCGGCCGTTTGAGCGTCCCGCCTCGGCCAATGAACGCCACCCGGCTGGTTTCAAACTGCAACGGGTCGAGCTGGCGAATGGCGCTGGTGGCCAACGAGTGAAATCCCCAAGTTTGCGCATCTTCGCTGCTGCGCGGACGCCGCCGCGCGACGACGGCGTTCCCCTCAGGGATGTACCGCGTCTCTATGAAAAGATTCGAAAACACCGGATGGCTCGTGTCTGCATCCTGCAGAGTAAGAACCCATTCCAAGTAACTGGTCAACTCGAGCCGCCGCACGCCGCTTCCGTGGTTCACAAGCCGGCAGCGTCGCACTTCGCAATCGTAGTCGGGTGCGACGCCGACCGATAATTGGCACTCAATTCCGCGATTCCAGCGCTCAATCTCCGCGACGCCGCCGCCAGAGCGAAACTCGTAGGCGTCAGGCAACACGCGCGTCGGCTGATAGCCGGCCGACCAGACAAAGTTATCCGCCAGATCTCGAAGATAAACGTGAAAGCCGTCGGCGTCGCAGACCGCAGCCCCACTCCAGCGCGTGACGGCCAGCTTGCCCCATTGCGATTGCCCGCCGCCGCGGGCGCTGAGACGAACTGAGTATCGGCCGTTGGTAAGGCAGACGATGTCGCGCGGCACGCTCAGGCGCTCACCACCTGCCACGCGCGGCTCGACCAAAGAAAGTTTATTCGTGGCGGCGCGTGTCATGAGACCTACCAAAAATGCCAGAATCTGCTACGTTAACGAGGCCGCAAGCGCTTTCAACCCTGGCCCTTCAGTCTAATCCGCGTCTGGGGGCTTGGATAGAACGGCGAAAAAACTTCCGCTGTTAAGGGTGAAATACCGCTGGCGCCGCAAATCGCATCGCCCTTTTCGCCGGGACGCCTCGCCCATGTCGACGCCCGAACCGCGAACGACAGCGCCCGAAGACCGAGTGCCCTGGATTCAGCTCATCGCCTACGGAATGGGCGGATTGATCCCCATTGCGCTTTTCAACATTGCCGGGCAGCTGATCGGCCTGCTCGGTAATATTTCGCTCGGGCTAAGCGCATTCTGGCTGGGCACCGTCATGATCATTCCTCGCTTGTGGGACGCCTTTTCCGATCCAATCGTGGGGCATCTTTCGGACAACACTCGAAGCCGCTGGGGCCGCCGGCGCCCGTACATTCTTCTTGGCGGCATCGCAGTGGCATTGAGCTTCGTCGCCATGTGGTGGGTTCCGCGTGGCGATTGGATTCGAGAGATCTTCCCGGGCCAAGCAGCGTACGACTGGTTCCAACTGACATATATCCTTGTCGGCCTTCTGGTTTTCTTTACCGCCACAACGATCTTCGAAATCCCGCACGGCGCGCTGGGCATGGAGATGTCCGCCGACTACCACGAGCGCACGCGACTTTTTAGCGCCAAAAGCTTTTTGGGGAACCTTTTCGCGATGGGTACGCCCGCACTATTTCTTTTGGCTGAACGCTTTCGCGGCGCGGGCGGCGATCTGACCGACGGCATGCGCTATATTTCGATGATTATCGCGGCGGTACTCGTCCCGATGTCAATTTGGTGGTTCCTGGGACTTCGCGAACCGGGCTTCGCCGTCGCCAAAGAGCAGCAGAAAACGACTTTTTGGGAAACCATGGCCACCACGGGGAGCAATACCGTCTTCCTTCAGCTCGTCGCAATCATTTTCACGCTCGCGATGGGCTTCAACTTCGTCTCCTTGTTCAATTATTACATCACTATCTTTTACTTGTACGGCGGCGATGAGTCCGCGGCCGGTTATCTATTGTGGATCAATGGAGTGGTCTGGGCAGTTACTGCGCTCGTGGCCGTATTTCCCTTGAATTGGATCAGCAGGCGAGTGGGAAAGAACAAAACGGTGCTCATCGCCATCGCACTGATGTGTGCCGCGCAGCTTTCCAAGATCTTCGCATACAACCCTGAGCTTCCTTACCTCGTGCTCATTCCAACCGTGCTGCTGTCGGCCGGAATGCTGATGTTCTTCACGTTGGGTTCGTCGATGGTCGGGGATATCTGCGATCTCGACGAGTTGACGACTGGCACTCGCAATGAAGGAAGCTTCTATTCCGTCTACTGGTGGTTTATCAAGCTGGGCACCGCATTTGCTAGCTTTGTCACTGGTGTGCTTCTGGTCTTTACGACCTTCGACGAGACGCAGAATGTGGTTGTCAATGCGCTGCGCGGAAACGCCGAGGTTCTTAAAGCCGAGGCCGAGAAGTGGTCAAAGGATGATGTCGCACTTGAAGAGCGGATCGCCGCGATGCACGAGCATCTCGATCGCGCGGCCGGCAGTGTCGCCGAACTACGTCGGCATTTGAGCGAGCGCTCCAAACGAAATACCGACGAGGCCGAGCACCATGCGGCGTTGATCAACCACGCCGATGCGTTGGGCGCAAAAATCGCCTCGCTGCGAGAGCAAAGTGCCACTCTCGTAAACACGCCGGCGGCTGTCTTGCACGAGACCGATGCGGTGCTCAATGATACAAAACGACTCAAAAAACAGCTGCCGCAAACTCTATTCCGTCTGCGACTGGTCGAAATCGGGCTGCCACTCGCACTGAGCGTCGTTTCCATTTTCCTCACGCTTCGCTATCCGCTCACCGAAGCGCGCTGCTACGAAATCAAAGAAGCACTCCAAGCGCGCCATGCGAAACCGGCGAGCGCGTCCCAAGATCAAACAGGCTAATCAGCTCCCGGTTTTGGCGGGGTCCGGAACATCGCGACTGACACAACTGCGCAGCCAAAAACCCCCGGCGAAGCCGGGGGCTGCGCGGCTGTTCAATTGCCAGCGCCGCACCCGCACGATTCGCGCACCACCAGCTCCGCGCTTAGCGAAACTTTCTCCGGCGGCCGGTCCGGGTCGGCGATTCGCTGGCATAATAGCTCGACAGCTTTCGCGCCCATCTGCGACATCGGCACGCGCACCGTGGTCAAGAGCGGCCGCGTGAGCTGAGCCACGCGCGTGTCGTCGAAGCCGACCACGGCCAAATCATGCGGAACAGCGACGTTCCTGGCGTTGGCCCCGGCGATGATGCCCGCCGCCATCTCGTCGTTGGCCGCGAACACGCAGTGCTTCGGCCCGGCCCAATCGCGCATTTTCTCAATGGCCAGCCGATATGCCGATTCGTAGGCATAATCCAGGTGATAAACATCATCCTTGGAAAACGTGAGGCCGGCCTCTGTGAGCGTATCGCAATAGGCCTTGTAGCGCGCCTGTGTGTCGATGTTCGTCTCCAGCCCGCCCACAAAGAACACGCGCGTCGCGCCGCACTCTTCCACCACGTGCCGCATCACGGCCAGCGCCCCTTCGCGCTGGTCGATGATCACCGAATCATGCTGCACGCCCTCAATTTCATCATCCAACACGACGATCGGCAGATGCAGCTCAGCCAGCGTCTGACCGATCCCCGCGGCCATCGTGTCGGAGACCATCACCGCCAGGCCATCGATGAGTGCCCGCTCGCCGATGGCCGATAGCCAGCTCTCGGCATCGTCGCCCGGAAGCGCCGAAGAAAGGAGCAGATTGTGCTCCATCTCGCGGGCCCTCAAGTTGGCCCCGCGAATGATCTCCGAGTAAAACTCGCCGTGCAGGTCGGGCAGCACGAGCCCTACGATGCCGCTCTTGCGCAGCATCAGCCCGCGGGCAAACACATTCGGCCGGTAGCGCAGCTGCCGGATCGCCGCCTCAACACGCTTGCAAGTCTCCTCGTTGACCAGCTTGCGACGATTGATCACCCGCGAAACGGTGCTGATCGAAACGTTGGCCAGCCTGGCGACGTCTTCAATGGACGCGGGCATGTGAGCGGGAAGCCGAGAGCAGGGGGCAGGAAGTACAAACGATGGGCATCGAACAGCGAGCGTCTTGCTCTCTGCTCCGTGCTCCTCGCTCCCTGCTCGAGTGCCGCCGGAGGGAGTTGAACCCCCACCCACTTACGTGGACATGGACCTGAACCATGCGCGTCTGCCAATTCCGCCACGGCGGCGTGGAGAGTAATTGTAGCACTGGCCAGCACGACCGGCCAACCCGCGCTTGAGAAGCTCTTGGCTATTAGCTTTGAGCCAAACCTCAAGCTCCAGATTTCGGCTCTGGCTAATAGCTGACAACTAAAAGCTAATAGCTAAACAAAAAACCGCCGCGGCAGAGCGAGCTGCCGCGGCGGTGTGTTTCTTATACCGGAAGGACGAAGTCCAACACGCATTATTGCTGCGCGTTGTCGACCTCGCGACCGTTCCGCGTGATCATGTGCAGATACACGTTCCGGTCGGTCGATTCGTTGATACCTTCGGCGTGGGCATCCGCAAAGCCGTGCTGCACAACGCCCGGGTGGCGGCTGCTGGGGCCCCATACCCGGTTTATGCCGCCGTGCGGGCTCTTCGACGTGCGACCTTGGTAAAACTTCGTGTCGTCGCCCTTCGTATCGCCCTTGTTCAAGGCCGTATCACAGCCGGGTGTGGTGCAGTTCCAATACCACGGGCCACCCGTGCCGATTTGCTGGCCTTTAGGATAATCGCCGATAGCCACATTCGGCCAGGCGCCAACGACATACGAAGCAAAACCGCTATACCAGGAGGTCAGCGTCTCTTCGCGGCTTTCGGTTACCAGCACGACATGCGACGTACCGTCCGACAAGCTGCTGAAGTTCAATCCGCGTCTTTGTACGCGGCCGCCCACTAGACCAGGGAACGGCATGGCGCCGTTACCGCAGTAGGCCCCGCTTGCGCAGTCCCTGGCCGTGGAACTCGCCGAACTAGGAAGTCCGCTCTCCGGATCCTTGTTGCCTGAGGGCTGATAGTGAGTTGCCACAAGGGCCATGTAGTTGCCGGTTCCGACTTTCAGCGCGTCCTTGGTCGGGATGTCGCCGAAAACTGGCACTTCTTCTTCGCCAGGGAAGCTCGGGCAAAGCATCACAGCCAGCTTCGCCGAGTAAATGAATGGATTGACCGGATTGGTCGCGCTCGGCGCGATGCCTGGACTCTGAGTCGGAGCTTTGGCGTCGGTTCCATTAAATGCGGCGTCACGCAGCCGGCCGGCTCGCTGGCCGGCGACCTGCTGCGAGAGCTTGTCGTACAGCACGTTCTCTTCCATGAAGGGCAGAATCTGAACGACCCAGCTGTAGCCGTCGCCCCATTGGCCGGGGTCGACGCCGGCGGGCACACCCGTATCGCCGTCCGCGCCATATTTAATGGCGCTGCTGTTCATCTGCCGGAACGGGGCAGTCGAGGCCAGCGGCAAATAGCCGTTCGCGCCGCCTCTGGTGTCGTGGTGATTTTGCAGCGCCACCAAGAGCTGCTTGATCTGATTCAAGCACTGGTTGCGCCGAGCCGCTTCACGCGCGGCCTGAATTGCCGGTAGCAGCAAGGCTACCAGGATGCCGATGATCGCGATGACCACCAGCAACTCGACGAGGGTGAACCCCCGCCTTGGACTGCGTTTAGCATCCATACAAACCTCCTTAGAAAAAAATGAAACGAAACGAAATGAGGATGACGACAAATTATCGCCGCCCATGACATGGACGGCGCCTCTTCCCAGTGAGCCTCAGGCCGTTCGCCTGAGCATGTATATCAGTTCGTTCCAGCCGGCGCGCCCAGCATGCGCCAGACTAACCCTGCAAATTCGATACCCTGCCGTCGATGCTTCGGCGCGTTTCGAGTGAGGCGCCAAGCGAAAAGCAATCAATTGTTCCGTCGAATCAGCTGGCCGATTCCACTTCGCAACTGGACCGGTGCCAGCGCATATACCCGGCCAAGTATATGCATGGAGTCTAACTTTGTCGCCTCATGCTGTCAACCGCCCGGCGCAGATCAGGCGCAGCCTGACGAACCCTGGTATATAGCCGGCCCATCTTGGGCCGGCAGAGCAGCGGTAGCCGCAAGCACCCGGCCCAAGTCGCCACGGCGACGCGCTGGAAGAGATGGTCGGGCTATGTAATTCCGTGGGAACCTTGACGATCACTGGCTTGCGGCCAGAATGCCTTATTGGCAAGGCCGCTTTTAGACTTCGGCGAGCTCAGTCGTGTCGCGGCCAGGCTTGTATCGCGGCCGCTTGAAGCGCGGCCATCTTCCCCCTCCGGCGAGGCAGCCGATTGTCCGCCCACGTCAGCGTCTATCTTGGACCGGCCCGCTCGGGCAAATCCTCCGAATTGTTGCGCAAATACGCCGACGTGCCGCGCAATACTCCCGAGATGATCGGCCGCGCTCTGTGGCTAGCACCGACCGGGCGGGCCGCTCGTCAGCTGCGTTCTCAGCTTCTGGAGCAAGGCGCTCAGGCCTGCCTCGCGCCCGGCGCGATGACTTTCGGCACGTTGGCTCGGCGGATCTTGATCGACTCGAAGTCACGACTGCGTCCCATCACGCCAGTCGCTGCGCGGGAGTTGGTGCGCCGCTCGATCCGCGCGGCACTTCAAACCGGTAAACTTAAATTCTATGACGAAGCCGCCAAGCGAGACAGTTTTGTCGACCTGGTATCCGAGCACATCCGCGAGTTGCGTCGCCGCGGTATCGCACCCTCGAATTATGACCGTAATCGCACAACCAGTACTGATCGCAGCGAGCATCAAGAGCTCGCCCTACTCTACGAAACGTACCAGCAGCTATTGACCGCCCACGCGCTGGTGGACGCCGAAGGCCTGGTCTGGGCCGCCTGCGAAGCCCTGTCGCGCCATGACGGCGCCTGGCCGCGGGCACTTAGGCTAGTCGTGGCGGACG
>DATFGJ010000723.1:0-14306 GCA_035249585.1 Lacipirellulaceae bacterium | reverse complement strand
ATCGGACTGAAGCTCGATCGTCAGTTTGGTCGGCGCATCGCTCTGGTTCGTGATGTAAAGTCGCTCGATGGTGCCTTCAAAGATCCGTTGTCGCTTTCCACCGGGTGCCCAAACGTACGGCTCGCCGCCTTCCACGGTGATCTGCGGTGCGGAATACGCCTTTCCCGGCTCGACGTTCACAATCACATCTTGATCGCTGCGAAGCGTGTACTGCTGCAGCTCATCTGCTCGAAAGCTGAGCGACACTTCATGGTCATCGGTTCGAGCGGGCACATCGACCGTGATCGATTCGGGTCCTACATACGGCAGGCGGGCGAGCGACGAAATGACAAGCTGCGGCAAATTTCGTTCTCCGATGCGAACGCCCCACACCAAGGGAAGCGCGATCAGGAAGAATGCGGCATACATGAGCACCACGTACGAAATCCATTGCAGCACGCTTTCGCGAACAACTCGCAATGTCGTGGCGGCGGCCGGTTTTGATACGAGCCACAGAATGCCGTATAGAACTGCGAGCACGACGGCCCCGAGCGTCACGCCGGCTGCGAGTATCCAAACGGGAGTTAACCAGATGCTTAAGTTGCCAGTCATTTTTTACGCAGGTCAGACTTTTCAGGCTGACATCCAAGCCTTAGCAAAAACCTATGACGCTGGGACAATGAACCTGCCAGGCTAGAAAGCTGGCCTATGTTCCATCAGAACTTGCGGCCGCTTGGCAATCAAGGGCCACGATCCGCTCGCCTAGTGCCGGATATCGAAACCGGTGAATTCGCCGGTTGCCGGCTGGACATCGGCTCGCTCGTCGCGAATGTTGCCGAAGAATCGCTCCCGCACTTCGCCCAAAAATGCGTCCAACTCGTGCGGCTCGCCTTCCGCAACTAATTCGACCCGACCGTCCGGCTGGTTCCGCACATAGCCGCTTACCGTGTATCGGTGGGCGATCATCTGCGCGGTATAGCGGAATCCGACGCCTTGCACGCGACCCGCGTACACAACCGTCCGGCGTTGTGCCGAGGGGCCACGTTTCATTTGCACGCTCCGCGGCACTTTGAGATTGGTGAATCGATCGACATCGGCCACGAAAAAATATACCGCTCCGCTGCTGCAGCTGCCAGTCTTGACCGCGCCGTCGTGCTTCTCTACCCTCCGCCTTCGCGATGGACCGCCAAACTCACATCAAACTCGCCGCGTGTGTTGCCTGTTGGCTGACGACTTGGTTGGTTTGCCAAACAGGCGCCGGCCAAGACGCCGCGGCGGTAGCGAGCGAATCCACTGTTCCGCCGAAAACCATTGTGCTTAAAGACGGCGGCGTGCTCGTCGGCGAGGTATCTCGCGATGGCGACCGATACTTGATCGCGCGTGCTGGCGGTGAAATTCAAGTGGCGTCCGCAAATGTGCTTTTTGTTTGCGACTCGCTTGAAGAAGCGTATGAGCTGCACCGCGCGAACATTGAGCACCGAGACGCCGCATCACATTTGCTGCTGGCCGATTGGTGTCTGCGCTACAATCTAATTTCACAGGCCGGTCGCGAATTGGCCGATGCCCGCGAGCTCGAGCCACTGCACCCGCGCCTGACGCTGCTTGAGCGCCGGCTTGCCGCATTGCGAAATCCGCGATCGCAAGCTGTCCGGCCAGCAAACTCAACACCGGTCAAAGCGCCGATAGTTCAAACCGCCAGTGGTCCCAGGGTGACGACGCAGATCGATGAGTTGCCGGACGGCGCAGTGGAGCGCTTCACGCGCAAGGTGCAGCCGATACTCGTCAACAACTGCACTACATCCGGCTGTCACCAGCCGGGCGGACCACAAGAATTCCAATTGGATCGATCGCTGCTTCACGGACCAGGCAATCGCCGAACGACAATGCAAAACCTGGCCGCAACACTAGCCTTGATCGACCGCGGGCAGCCGCACCTCAGCCCGCTGCTAACCGTGCCGCGCGAGACGCATGGCGGCATGCAGGGACCGATTTTCGGCCCACGGCAACAGGTGGCGTTTGCGCATATTGTCGACTGGGTCGCGACGGTCAGTAAATTGGCAGCCGCTGGCGAAGAAGCCAGCTCGCTTAATCCTGAAGTGAAAGTCGCAGCAGATCGCGAAGCGACGATGGCGACGATTGCGGAAGCAAATCCGACGGCTTCAAATCCTGTGCCGCTGTCGCCTGAAGCCGACGACCTTCAAGCACAACCGCAGACTATCCGCTACGGAGCGCAGCTCGAGCGTTGGCAACCGAAAGACCCGTTCGACCCAGAGATTTTTAATCGGGCCCAACGCTCGCGGCTTGAAAAGAACAAAGAGCTTCCACCGTACGAAACGATGCCTGCCAATCGCAGCGAATAGACTGATCTCCGGTTCCGACGCAATAGAGCCGCGAAGCCTGAAATTCGATTTGCCCGTGAGCCACTACGGTTGAGTGGGCGGCTGCTCGATCGCTGCTTCATCTGCCGGCGTCGTCACCTCATACTCGCCGCTCATATATCCGTCGTCGACGTAGCCTCCGCTTGCATAGCCCTCATCGACGTAGCCGCCGCTTACGGAACCAGCCCGATGGCAGCCGCAGGCATTGCCGTGGCCATTGGCCACCGGCGGATCGTAGTCGTGGCAGGAAGAGCAGCTGCGGCAACCGCCGAAGGGCATTGTCATCGTGGCCGCGAAAATAAGCAGAATTGCACATCGCAGCATGAGAAGCGTTCCTTCTTTGGAATAGGCGGGACGGATAGCCGCTGAAGCGCGGCAAATCGTAACCACTCCATCGGCCCACGGCGTGCCGCTCGATTAGCGAAAATGCGCCGAGTGCATGAAGATTAACGCCCGCCAGCACTGCCATCATGGGAAACTCCCAGGGCGTGTCGAATTCGGGGGTCGCCCAGCGTGTCGGCAATGAGATTTGCACCGGGAAACGGATGGTGATACGTGTGTCGATTCGGAACCGCGACCGTAAACGCGCCTGCAGCGACCGCTGCACGGCAGCCATTGCCGCTGTCTTCGAGCACCATCATTTGTGCCGGCGGGAGCCCGAGCATTTTGGCCGCGAGCAAATACACTTCGGGATCCGGCTTGCCATGGCGGATGTCATCGGCCGTGAGAACGAACGCAAAGCGATCCATCACTCTGAGCTGACTAAGCACATACGCCGCATAATCGCGCGGCCCGCTCGTGGCCACCCCCAGCGGCAATTTCGCGCCTTGCAGCTCATCGAGCAATTCGTACAAACCGGGCATCGCGGCCAGCGACGTCGCGATCAGCGCCAGCATCTCTTCCTTACATTCGCATAGAAGCTTTTCGAGCGGGTCGGGGAGCGCATGGCAGTCGATCAAAATTCGGAGTGCATCGGCCACCGGCCGGCCCATCATTTGTTCGCGCAGCGGGGCATCATACGTCTTGCCGCGCCGCGCGAGCACCGCTTCGCCAGCTTTTTCGTACAAGTCCTCGGTGTTGGCGATGAGGCCGTCGAGGTCGAAGACGACGGCCCGAAGATCGTTCGATTCATTCATGGGATACCAATCGGACAATAATCGTCCGGCAAATTCCTTATTACGTCGGCCAATTCGCTCAGAATGGCGATCGTAGCGCCCCAAATGCACGTGTCGGCAAATTTCAAGCACGGGGCGCTGAATACGAGCGGCCCGCGCTGAATCGTCGTTCGGCCGACCGTTCGCTCTCTAAGCAGTACCTCGAGCGGAAGCTCAACAACAGACTGAACCTCGCGATCATGCGGTCGCCAGCAAATGTTTGGTTCATAGGTTGCCAGAATCCATGGGGTCACGAGAAAATCACTTGCAAAAACATAACAATCGGCGAGTCGTCCAACCACCAAAATCGATTCATAAAATCCAAGCTCTTCATGCAATTCTCGCAGCACTGCTGCGATTGACGATTCGCCGGGATCAACGGCGCCGCCGGGTAAGCTGATCTGTCCCCCATGTCGCGCAAGCGTTTGGGGACGTTCTGTTAGAGGTAGATGCCAGCGCCCGTCGCGGCGGAAGAGCAAAATAGCCACCGCGGCGCACCGAGCGGTGTGAGGCGCTGGCCCCGCGTGTCGACCATAGCTCATCTCAGGCGACATACAAGATCTCCAGGGCGCCGGCTGATAGGTCATGCGCATTCCAACGTCCAACCAGTTCGGAAAGTCATCCGACTTTACGATCGCCTCAATTTTTGACTCGGTAAACGACATACTCCTCATTCCAATACGCGCGTGGCAACGCCAGCAGCTGCGCGCGATCACTTAGCACGAAGTCGGCTTCGTATTTTTGAGCCAGTTCGCGCACGCGCTCGGTGCCGAGGTGACCGAGCGAATCGATCGGTCCGACGAGACCAACTTGACCTTCATAATAGTAAATGTCCTTGATGCGCCGGTTCCATTCGAGGATGCCTCGTGCATCTTGGGGAATGTCCTTGCGGTTGACAACCTCCGGTCGGCCTGTGCGCCATTTGAACGAATGGTTCAGCCGCGGCGTGAGAAATAGCGAGTGGGCCGAAGTGTTTTCCGCAATCCACTTGCACGCTACGTTCCAAGCTTCAAAATCGGCCATTCTCATATCGGCCGGTGGCACAGGGTTAAGAAACCGTTGCCGTGCAACGCCTGTCAGATACCAGCTCGGATAAAGAACCGCTGCCAACAGTGCCCAAGTGCCCCACGTCTTTCTCTGGGCCATGGCGATCGAAACGAGCGCCGTCGCCGCCAGGGCGCCTGCCGCCGGCGCGGCGAAATCGCTGAGCCGATACCAGTAGTAACGCAGCAGGCGCGCCGCCAGCAGCGGCTCGTGCGAAACAGAAAGCTCGATGGTTAGCCCCACCAGAGCGAGTAACGCAGCGCCCCAGGCGAATTGCACGATGCGAAACACCCGGTGTCGCCGCAGCCCTATACCAAGCGCGGTCAAAGCAACTAGCAATAACCCATGCCGCACAAGTCTGGCGGTGACTTCGTCGTCCGGAAGCGCGAGCAGTGCCAGATGATGTGGCAGGCGCTCGAACACGTAAATGCGGCTGGCTTCGGCGACGACGTCGGCCGGCTCGTTCCACGTCAGTGAAAGTGCGGGGACTAACCCCAAGAGCGCGAGTAATCCGCCGCCAAGTAGGCCAGGCCATGCGATGCGGCTCAACCGTGGTGTTGAGTTTATTCCGCCATCGGCAAGTGCTGTAAATGTCCACATCCCCGCGCAAAGTGCAGTGCTCCAACCGCCGACGAGTGGATGAATCGCCGTCGCGGCTCCCAGCAGCATGAACATCCGATTCCAGCGATAATCGATTAGCTCAGCGAGCGCGAGCAGCACAAGCGCATACGCGAATGTCTTGGCTTCCACGCCGCCAACGATCCATTCGCCCGCCAGTTGCGCTTGAGCATTCAGCGTGACGAAAAGAGCAGCCGACAGGACGGATGCCATCCGAGCCGGCAACAGCCGCCAGCTCAATCGCTGCCAGGCCCATGCCACCAGGACCCAGGCCAATAGCCGCCCAATCCAGGCCGTCGTGGAAAGAGTCGCCCACTTCGTAATCCATCCGAACAGCCAGATAAACAGGATTTGAGTATCGGCCGACTCCAGAAACATATCGCCCGCGCACCACGCCGGATCCCAAAAGTGCTTGGCCCGGCACAGGTAATGAGACTCGTTCACGTGCGGCGGCGGGTCGCCGGCCAACGTGAAGAACACCAGCACGATGAGCGCGACTTCGCCGAGCCGCTGTGCCAAACCTTGCGGTGCGGGCGGCGATTCAGAATTTAAAATGGCGTCGGCAGCTTGCGACATACGATTCCATTAGCGTTACGAGCCAGAGTAATCGGATTTCAAGCCCGCGGCCAGCCAGACGTTCACTTCCAGCACTTAGCGGTGGGGGCTTGCCCCGCAAGGCTCAGCCGAGCCACTCCGCGCGACCAATGCACCGCTTCTCATGGTTCCCCGCACCACGTATCATCGGGTGGCCCCAACACAATCGCAAAACGATTGGCAAGCATGCGATGGCGGACCGAACGACGACCCCTGGCCAGATTCTGCGGGCCACCGTTGCCGAAACCGCGATCCAAGTGCCCGGAGCCCCCAACGCCTTGGCTGGCCGGCTGATCGAGGAGGCGGGCTTTTCCGCCGTGTACCTGTCCGGCGCGTCTCTATCGGCCGGCGTGTTAGCCATGCCGGATATTGGCCTGCTGACACTGACCGAGCTTGTTCAGCAGGTTGAGTATCTGACGGCGCGGATCGACATTCCAGTGATTGTGGACGCCGACACCGGCTTCGGCGGCGTCGAAAACGTCGAGCGGACCGTCGCCCAGCTGGAGCGCGCCGGTGCCGCCGCAATTCAACTCGAAGATCAGGAGTTGCCCAAGCGTTGCGGGCACCTATCTGGAAAAACGCTCGTGCCGGCAGCCGTCATGTGCGCGAAGCTGCATGCCGCGACGGCGGCCCGAACCGACGAAAGCACTGTGATCATCGCCCGCACCGATGCCCGCGGCGTCGAGGGTTTCGATGCGGCTGTGAACCGGGCCCGTCAGTATGCGGCGGCCGGTGCGGATTGGATCTTCCCCGAGGCGCTAACCAGTCCCGAGGAGTTTCAAGCGTTCGCCGAGGCTATCGACCGGCCGCTTGTTGCGAATATGACCGAATTCGGCAAAAGCCCGCTTTTGGATTTCGACGACCTCGCGGCCATGGGCTATCGCGTGGTGCTGTATCCCGTCACGCTTCTGCGGGTGGCGATGAAGGCCGTAGAATCGACTCTCACCATGCTTGCCGCCGACGGCACGCAGCGAGAATTATTGGACCTGATGCAAACTCGCGAGGAATTGTACGATCTCTTGGGTTACGATGTGGATGTGAAATGAAAGGATACGGGATGCAGGATGCAGGATGCGGGATGCAGGGGCAAGAAAAGTCAATGAATGTATTGTCCCTGCCCCCCGTATCCAGCATCCAGAATCCTTCTCAAGCTCTCGACTCTTGACTCTCAACTCTCGACTCATCTATGCCCGACGAAATTTACAGTCCCGGCCTGGAAGGCGTCATCGCCGGTGAAACAGCTATCAGCACGGTGACCGGCGGTTTGAGCTATCGCGGTTACTCGATCGAGGACCTCGCGCGGCACGGCACGTTTGAGGAAGTCGCTTATCTGTTGTTGCACGGCGAATTGCCGGCTGCCGACCAACTGGATGATTTTCGCCGACGCCTGAAGTCGGCGGCCCAAGTGCCGCGGCCGGTGATTGACACCCTGCGTCAAACGCCCGCTTCGGTGTCGTCGATGGACGTGTTGCGTTCCGCTGCGAGCTTGCTCTCACACTGGGATCCGGACGCAACCGACAACAGCCACGCCGCTAATGTTCGAAAGGCCGAGCGGCTATTGGCGCAATTGCCCGTCGTCATGGCGGCGCGGCATCGCTTAAAACAGGGCAAGGAGCCAGTGCCGGCCGAAAGCGGCCGGTCGCTGGCCTCCAACTGCCTGCACATGCTCTTTCGCGCCGATCCACCCAAGGCGCACGTCAAGGCGATGGACGTGTCGCTGATTCTTTACGCCGAGCATGAGTACAACGCGTCGACCTTTACCGCCCGTGTGATCGTGTCGACACTTTCCGACTTGCATTCGGCGGTTGCCGGCGCCATTGGCGCGCTAAAAGGGCCGCTTCACGGCGGGGCCAACGAAAAAGTCATCGACGTGCTGCGCCAAGTCGGCAAGAAGGACAACGCGGAGCCGTGGGTCCGGGCGGCCCTCGAGCGCAAGGAGAAAATCATGGGCTTCGGCCACCGCGTGTACAAACACGGCGACCCGCGGGCCGTGTATCTCAAGGAGCTCTGCAACCAACTTGCGAAAGAAACGGGCAATGAAGATCTCGAGACGATGGCAGACGTGATGGAGCGCGTGATCTGGGAAGAGAAAAAGTTGCCGCCAAATCTCGATTGGCCGTCGGCCCGGCTCTATCACTACATGGGCCTGCCGATCGAGCTGTACACGCCTCTATTTGTGATCAGCCGTGTTGCCGGTTGGAGCGCCCATGTGATCGAGCAGCTTGATAACAATCGGCTGATCCGCCCGCGGGCACGCTATATCGGCCCGGAACGGCGAACATGGTTGCCGTTGGCGGAGCGCTAAGCCGCGAATGACGTGCCTTTATTCCAGTTGGGCTATGGCCCGGAAATCGTCGCGCACTGAGCGATAGAGCTGCTGATACACGGGAAAGGAACGATCGTAATGCCGTCGCGGCACGGCGCGCGGTATGACCTGACCGGTTGTCTTCACGGTGGCGTCACACGCTTCGGCGATATTCTTGAACTCGCCGGCGCCGACGGCGGCCAAAAGAGCGACCCCATAGGCGGGCCCTTCGTCGGCCGCCATCGACACGACGGTTTTGCCAAGGACATCGGCCTGCATCTGCCGCCAGAATGAACTTTTGGCGCCTCCGCCGGTAGCGCGAATCTGTTTCACGGCGACGCGCTGCTCTTCCATAATCGCCAGGCAATCGCGCAGCGAGTAGGTGACGCCTTCCAAAATCGCCCGCACCATATGCCCGCGCGAATGCCGCAATGTAAGCCCGATAAATGCACCGCGCGCGAGCGGATTGGCATGAGGCGTGCGCTCGCCCGCAAGGTAAGGCAAGAAAAACAGCCCCTCGGCGCCGGGCGGCGTGACGGCGGCCTCTTCGGTCAGCACATCATAAACGTCAACCTTTCGGCGCTTGGCCAGGGCAGCGACCGTTTCGCACAGCGCGTTGCGGAACCATTGCAGCGAGCCACCGGCAGCCAGCGTGACGCCCATCATGTGCCATTTGCCGCGCACCGCGTGGCAAAATGTGTGGAGCCTTCCTTGCGGATCGACCTGCGGCGTCTCGCTATGCACGAACACTACTCCGGACGTGCCGATCGACGTAGATAGCAGCCCTGACCTCACGATGCCATTGCCGACCGCGCCGGCCGCGCAGTCGCCCGCGCCGCCAACAACCTGGCAATCGGTCGAGAGGCCAAGAGTCTTGGCCGCGGTCGCCGTAAGCCGTCCAGTAACTTCCTCCGACTCGTAACAATTCGCCAGCAGGCTGATGTCGAGATTCAGTTTCCCTAGCAGCTCAGTCGACCAGCGGCGATTTACTACGTCCAACAGCAGCATGCCGCTGGCGTCGCTGACTTCCGTGGCGAATTCTCCGGTCAACCGGCGGCGGATGTCGTCCTTGGGCAGCAACACTTTCACCGTTTTCGCGAAGTTTTTCGGCTCGCGGTTTCGCAGCCAGAGAATTTTCGGGGCCGTGAATCCGGTGAGGGCCGGGTTGGCCACCATTTCGATCAGCCGCACGCGTCCGCCGGCGCGCGATTCGATTTCTTCGCATTCGGCAGCCGTTCGCTGGTCGTTCCAAAGGAGTGCCCTTCGCACGACGCGGTTTTGCTTGTCGAGAAACACCGAGCCGTGCATCTGACCCGAAAGTCCGATGGCGCGCACGTCGGCCGCCTTCAGCTTGGCCTTTTTCACGACGGCTCGCACTGTTTTCACAGTGGCCTTCCACCAATCCTCCGGGTCTTGCTCACTCCACAGCGGTTTGGGATGGTAGCAAGGGTAGGTAGCCATGGCCTGGCCGAGGATCTTGCCGCGCTCGTTGATCGCGAGTGTCTTGGTGCCCGAAGTGCCGACGTCGATTCCTAAATAAATGCTCATTGATAGCTTTCGCTGCGTGAAGCGTGAAAGTGCTCGCAATATGATTTGGTGCGCAAGACAAGGAGACAAGGAGAGGAGGAGACAAGGAGCGTCGCAGCGGCTTCCGTCTCCCTGTCTCCTTGTCTCTCTGTCTCCTTGTCTTCGTTGCCTGCTACTTTGCTTAAATGCACTGGCAATGGGCTGCTCAGAAGAAAGCCCAGCACCAACGACGCCCGCCACGCCGCGGCCAAGTGTAGCATTGCGCGTGCTGGTCGTGAATCAGCCGGAGCTGGCCGAGGCGACCGACCGCCTGCGCGGCGAATGGAATGAGCGCAGCGGAGGGCAGCTAATCGTTTCGGATGATCGTCTTTTTTGGACGGACATGGATGCTCCGAAAAACCTCGACGCGGACGTAATCATCTTTTCTTCTCGGCACCTTGGCGAACTCACGAGCCGCGGCTGGTTGCGGCCCGTCCGACCGAATGTTTTGGCGAGCGACGAGCTGCATACCTCTGACTTTTTCCCAGTCGTTCGCGAAGAGTTAATTCACTGGGGCGGAGAGACGATGGCACTGCCGCTGGGGCTCGACCCGGACGGCGAGCGAATAGGCCCCTCCGGGCCGCTGTTCCCATCGCTGTTGAAATCTCTCGACCGCAATGCGATTCCAGCAGAACGACTGGACGTGTTTTTCGATTCCAAAACAATGAGGCCGCGCATCGCCGAAAAGCCGTTCGTCGACGCGCTCACCGAGATTGTTGTGCCGCAGAGTGATCCTTCTCGCAACCAGTCGGTGGGCCGAAGTGAGCTCCGGGTGCTTGGCTATTCTGATCGACTCATTGCGGTGACGAGCTCGTCCCGCAACGCTGCAACGGCTTTCAAACTGCTTGAATGGCTAGCGCTGCCGGATACAAGTTTGCAGATAAACTCGGCCACCGGCGGCCTGCTGCCCGTCCGCCGATCGATGATCTCTCAGGTTGCTTGGTACGGCGATGACTGGTCGGCCGATGACCGCGCGGCAGCGGCGCGAACGCTCGAACAAGTGGTGAGCAGCGGGAATTATCTCATGGTGCCGCGCATCCCGGGCATCGATGAGTATTTGAAAGTGCTGGAAGAAGGTATGATCGCCGCCATGGAGGGAAACGATTCTCCAAAGGCTGCATTGGAAAAAGTCTCGCAGCGCTGGGACGCGATTACCGACGCGCGTGGACGCGACGCGCAGCGTGAAGCTTATCTAATGCATCTGGGACTTGACGAGCCATAGCCGAAGGCATGCTATCGTAGCGCCGCATTGCGCGCGAGGGCCGCTTGTCAAGTCGCCGCTGCCCCGCTACGTTCAAAGTTTCCGCCAGACGTTGAGTATTTAGCGGGGACTTGTCCCGTGCGGAACAAGATCCGCCCGTTAATCGCTAACTGGAAGCCCGCCGTCGATGATTCCCGCCGACAACCAACGGATTGTGCTCACCGGCATCGGGCTGACGGCGCCGAACGGCAACTCGCTGCGCGAATTCCGCGACGCCTTGCTTAACGGCCGGAGCGGCGTCCGGAAGTACGACATTCGCTACGTGGGCGACACTCTGGCCGGAATCTGCGACTTCGACGAGCTGAAGTATCAAAAGAAAAAAGAAGTCCGCCGCGGCACGCGAGCCGGCAGCATCGGAATCTATTGTGCCCAGGAAGCTGTGGCCGACTCCGGACTCGATTGGCCGAACATCGACCGCGAGCGCGTCGGTGTGTACATCGGCGTCACCGAGCACGGCAACGTCGAAACCGAAAACGAAATCTACGAGATTAAAGGCTACAACTACGATACATCCGTCTGGTCGCACCACCACAACCCGCGCACCGTGGCCAACAATCCGGCGGGCGAGATTACGCTCAACATGGGCATCACCGGGCCGCATTACACGATCGGCGCGGCCTGCGCCGCGGGCAACGCGGGGCTGATTCAGGCCGCCCAGATGCTGCGGCTGGGGGAATGCGACATTGCGCTCGCCGGCGGGGTGTCGGAGAGCATCCGCACGTTCGGCATCTTCGCGGGCTTCGCCAGCCAGGGCGCGCTCGCGAAACATGATGACCCGGCCAAAGCATCCAGGCCGTTCGACGTCGATCGCAACGGCATCGTCGTCTCCGAGGGCGGCTGCCTCTACGTCATGGAGCGATTCGAGGATGCCCGCCGCCGCGGCGCGAAAATCTACGGCGAGCTGGTCGGCTACGCAATGAACAGCGACGCCAGCGACTTCGTATTACCTAATCCGAGTCAGCAGGCGCGCTGCATGGAAATGGCACTCCAGCGAGCGCGGCTCGACGCCTCGGACATTGACGTGGTCAGCACGCACGCCACGGCCACCGACAGCGGGGACATCCAGGAATGCATCGCCCTGCGGCGAGTATTCCAGAATGGGTCCCAGCCGCTGGTGAACAACACGAAAAGTTTCATCGGCCACGCGATGGGCGCCGCCGGCGCTCTGGAACTGGCCGGCAACCTGCCGTCGTTCGACGACGGCGTGTGCCACCCGACAATCAATGTGGATCGCCTGGACCCCGAATGCGAATTGACCGGCCTCGCCTTGAACGAACCGCGAAAGCGTAGCGCCGTCCGCTATATCCTCAACAACTCATTTGGTATGTTGGGGATAAATTCAGTTGTCGTCGTTGCGAAAGTTTAGCGTAGACCCGTCGCATAACAAAGGAATATCTGTCGCAAAGGCGCGAAGGCGCAAAGCTACATATTGAACCACAAAGGCCACTAAGAACACAAAGAGAATCGAAAGCGCCTTACATTCGGGAATTCATCTTCGTGCCCTTTGTGTCCTTAGTGGTCCACTATCATTTTAATTGCGTTGGACTTTGCGCCTTGGCGCCTTTGCGTGAGATTTAATAACGTCTTGACGAGGAGAGTATTTGGGATGTCACCTGCCGAAATCAGAGAAGAAGTTTTGGATATTCTGCGCGATATCGCCCCAGACGAAGACCTGTCGCAGCTCGACGACGAGGTGCGCTTCCGCGAGCAACTGGAGCTCGACAGCATGGACTTTCTGGACATCGTCATGGAGCTGCGCAAGCGCCACCGCATCCAGATCCCCGAGGACGACTACATCAACCTGGCCAGCATGAACTCGACGGTGGCTTTTCTCGAGCCGCTGATGCGCGACATGCAGCGCGAGAACGTGTGAACTAGCAGGGAGCAGGGAGCACGGAGCATGGAGTAAAACAGAATTCCGTACTCCTCGCTCCAAGCTCCCTGCTCCCCGCTCTCATGTACGACACGATCATCATCGGCGCGGGGATGTCTGGCCTGGCCGCTGGGATTCGTCTTGCTTACTACGACAAGCGCGTGTGTATTCTGGAGCGGCATTACACGATCGGCGGCCTCAACTCGTTCTACCGGCTCCGCGGCCGCGACTACGACGTCGGCCTGCACGCGCTGACCAACATCACGCCCAAGGGAACCAAGACGGGGCCGCTCGCGCGGCTCTTGCGCCAGCTGCGTATGCGCTGGGACGACTTCGCGATCGCTCCCCAAATCGGTTCGGAGATCGCCTTCCCCGGCGTGCGACTGCGCTTCGATAACGATGACAAAACGTTGCGCGACGAAGTTGCGTGGGCCTTTCCAAGGCAAGTCGACAACTTCGACCGCCTCGCGCGCCAAGTGGTTGCGTATGACGATCTCAGCGACCAGCACGCCAACGTCTCGGCGCGGGAGTTGGTCGGCTCGATCATCACCGACCCGCTGCTCGTAGAGATGCTCTTCTGCCCCTTGATGTTCTATGGCTCGGCGCGCGAGCATGACATGGATTGGGGCCAGTTCTCGATCATGTTTCGCAGCATATTCTTGGAAGGACTGGGCCGACCGGCGGCGGGCGTGCGCCTTATCCTGAAGCACCTGGTGCGCAAGTTCCGCGCCCTGGGCGGCGAGCTTAAGCTCCGCTGCGGCGTGAAGCGGCTGTCCGTCGAAAACGGCCGCGTCGCTCGCGTTGTGCTGGAGAATGATGAAGAGCTTGAGGCCCACAACATTGTTTCGTCGGCTGGCTGGTGTGAAACCATGCGGCTCTGCGACGACGGCCAGCCGGTCGAGTCTTCACGCGCGCCAGGCCAGTTAAGCTTCTGCGAAACAATTGCCTCGCTCGACACCGAGCCGCGCGAGCTGGGCCACGACCGCACGATTGTTTTCTTCAACGATCACGACAAGTTCGTCTGGCAGAAGCCGTCCGAATTGTGCGATGTGCGCAGCGGCGTGATCTGCTCGCCAAATAATTTCGCTTATAGCGAGCCGCTCAAAAAGACTCTTAAAGATGGCGGCACGATGCGCATCACCGTGCTGGCCAACTTCGATCGCTGGCGCGAGCTCGGTGAAGATGATTATCGTCTGGAAAAGCTCCGCTGGTACGAGCGCATCACGGAATCTGCCATGCGCTTCGTGCCCGATTACCGCAGCCGCGTCATCGACACCGACATGTTCACGCCCACCACGATCGTGCGCTTCACCGGCCACGAGAACGGCGCCGTTTACGGCGCGCCGGACAAGCAGCTCGACGGCCGCACGCATCTCGACAACCTTTTCATCTGCGGCACCGACCAAGGCTTCGTCGGCATCATCGGCAGCATCACCAGCGGCATCGCCATGGCCAACCGGCACTGTTTGCGGAGCTAGGCTTTAAGGTATAATTGGCTCTCGTACGCACGTTTCGCGCGACATCCTTTTGGCAC
>DATFGJ010000722.1:0-20587 GCA_035249585.1 Lacipirellulaceae bacterium | reverse complement strand
TGCAGGTGAACAATCCCGAGCTGTTGGCGGTCACCCCGCTCTCCGCTACGCAGGTCCAAGTCTCAGCCAAGAAGGCCGGGGTCACGCAGGTCAACCTGTGGGACGAGCAAGGCAACATCCACACCATCGACGTCATGGTGTACGGCGATGCGCGCGAGCTGACGGCCGCGCTGCAAACGCAATTCCCGCATTCATCCGTTCGCGTCTATCGCTATAGCGAAAGTCTCGTGCTGACCGGATTCGTGGATCGGCCCGATCATGTTGGTCCGATCATGCGACTGGCGGAAGATTACGCACCGAAGGTGATCAACAACATCAACGTCGGCGGCGTGCAGCAGATTCTGCTCAAAGTCAAGGTGATGGAAGTCTCGCGCACGAAGTTGCGGAATTTGGGCGTGGACTGGGCGTACCTGGGTGCTGGCGATGGCTTTGCGATCAACAGCGTTAGCGGCCTCATCCGTGGCGAGGGCGGCAACATTCGTGATGTTATCACCACGAACGGCGAAACGTTCGCATTCGGCATCGTGGAAGGCGGCGATCAATTCTATGGACTACTGGAGGCGCTGCAGGAAATGCGGGTCGCCAAGATCCTGGCAGAACCGAATATTATTGCCGTCAGCGGCCGGCCGGCTCAATTTAACGTCGGTGGCGAGTTTCCGGTGTTGATCCCGCAAAGTCTGGGCACCACGAGCATCGAATATAAGCCGTACGGTACACAAGTCGACTTCCTGCCCATCGTCCTGGGCAACGGCAACATCCGGCTGGAAGTGCGGCCGCGCATCAGCGAAATCGACGCGCAGCGCAGCGTGCGGCTGGATACATTCGATATCCCCGCCCTGACCGTGCGGCAAGTGGATACGGCAGTTGAAATGAAAGCGGGCCAGACATTTGCGCTCGCCGGCCTGGTGCAAGAGCGCAGCGAAGCTCTTAATCGCGGTCTGCCGTACCTGTCCGACATGCCCGTGATCGGCGTGCCGTTTCGGCGCACGCGCAGCGAAGTCAACGAAATCGAGCTCTTGATTATGGTGACGCCGGAATTTGTCGACCCGCTGGATGCATGCGAAGCGCCCTGTGGCGGGCCTGGCTATGCCACCACGACACCAAACAATCACGATCTTTATTGCAACGGGCATGTTGAAGTCCCCGCCAATTGCAATCCCATCCGTGGACCTCTAGCCTGCGAAAACGGATTTCACGGTCCTGGCGGCTGCGCCCCAGGCGCCCACGGTGCTTACCACGGGCGCATGCCCGTCGTCACGGACGGCATGACAATGCCAGGCGGCGTCGGCTACGACGCGACCGTGACGGACCAGTCAATGCAGGAGGAACCGATGCCGAGCCCGGCGGGGGGCGCCCCGGACGACCTGTCGCTTCCCGCAGATGGCGACGACCCGAACGGCGCGGAATCAGCCGAACCCATGCCCCCGGACGCGGCCAGCTACCCGGGGCCAGGGTCGTCCTATGCCGATCAGACGCCCGGGCCGCAGTTCACGCCGCCCCGCCCGTACAGCCCGCCGCGCCAACCGGTCTTTACGCGCAAAACATCCAGCCCGAATAATCCGCAGCCCAGCGCCAACCCCGCCCCGGCGGGCGCCGGCCAATCGGGTCTCATCGGCCCCGTGGGATACGATCCGGAGTAGCAATACGTAAGCTACGCTTGCGGTAATGAGGGGTCAGGGTTGCAGGGTCGGAAATCAGGGCGCATCGTGTTGGCTCTGATATCCGTCTGCCTTTATTGCCTGATCCCCGAGCTCTGACCCACGAATCTGCGCGCATGGCCAGCGTACTGCGAATTGCAATTGTTGATCCGAAAGACGCGACGCGCGAATCGCTCAAGTCCATGTTGCTTGGGCTGGATTCGGTGTGGCTCGAAGCGGAGTGCTCGCGTTACGAGTTTTTTGGCGACGTCATCGGCCAAACCAATCCGGACATCGGCTTCGTGGCCCTGGACAGCAATCCGGATAAGGCGCTCGACCTGATTGCTTCACTGGCAAAGTCGGCGCCGGACTGCTCGATTCTGGTCACTAGCACCTCGACCGACGGTAATCTCATACTGCGCACGATGCGTGCCGGTGCCAAAGAGTTCCTCACGCAGCCAGTCAAGGCGGAAGATCTCGCTGCGGCGCTTCAACGCGTTGCGCGTCAGCGGTTCGGCAGCTCGGGCGGCTCGTCGCGAGGCTGCATGATTATCGCGCTGACGGGCGCCACGGGAGGCGTGGGCTCGACAAGTGTGGCGGTGAACGTGGGGTGCGCCCTGGCGGCTGATACGGCCAATTCCGTTGTGCTGTTGGACCTGGATTTGTGCCTGGGCGATGCCGACGTCTTCCTCGACTCGATTCCAGAATACACGCTCTCGGACGTTGCCCAAAACATTGGCCGGCTCGACCTTACGCTGCTCAAACGGTCGCTCACCAAGCACGACACGGGCTTGTACCTGCTGCCGCGGCCGGTGCAGTTGGAAGATGCCCGCTTGATCACGAACGACGAGCTCGCACGCGTGTTGGGATTGCTGAAGGCTTCCTTCACCCACGTGATTGTGGATACGTCGAAAGGCTTCAATTCGCTCGACATGCAAGTGCTGGCGGAAGCCGAGACGGTGCTGCTCGTGACGCAGCTTGACTTGCCTTGCTTGCGCAACGTCGTTCGGCTGCTGGCTTCGTTCAAAGAAACCGGCAAATTCGACGAGCGAGTGAAGATCGTCGTCAATCGCGCAGGCTACGACACTGGCCAGATCAGTCTGCGAAAGGCCCAGGAAACGATCGGCCGCGAGATTTATTGGCAGATCCCGAACGACTATCGTGTGATGGTTGAGGTGCGTAATAATGGCGTACCTCTTATCCAGCAGGCGCCGCGCGCCGCGATTACGCAATCTATCAACCAGTTGGCTGCCTCGCTTTCCGGCAAGCCGGAGGAGCCGGACGCCGAGGCCTCAGCAAAAGGACGCGGCGGCTGGCTCGGCCGCTGGTCCGCGCGGACGTAGTAGACGCCTGGCGGCCTCTCCCAGGCCGATGGCGCTCCAATTGAAACGTCCATCGCGCAAGAGATGGCTCCGGCTGCAATAGTCCTACGACCGGCACCATCGGCCAATCCAGTCCGTATTCGCGATTCGCATCTCGCTTCGCAGTCTTGCGCTTTTGGGTGAGCTATCTTTTCTTGCGAGGGAAATCCGGCCTTAATTTGGCCGGGGCGTCAGCCTGAGGTTGGCGCCAGGACTCGCGCTACGTTTCGTAACAGTCCCCGCAGCGCGCTTACGGAAATCTCACCATGACCAAACTTGCCAATGCCCCAGCCGCATTGTCCCAAAAAGACAAGGAAGCCGAATTTGAAAATATCAAGCGGCGCATCCACACCAAGCTCGTCGACAAGCTCGATCTATCGCGAGTCGGCGAGCTGGAAGGCGATGTGCTGCGTCGCGAGATCCGCCTTGTCGTCGAGCATCTCTGCGATACCGAAGACACGTTCCTCAATCGCAACGAACGCGACCGTTTGATCGAGGAGGTCCTCGACGAGACGTTTGGCTTGGGTCCGCTCGAGATGCTGCTCAAGGAGCCGACGATCAGCGAAATCATGATTAACGGCCCGAAGAACGTGTATGTCGAGCGCAGCGGCTGCTTGGAAAAGACGTCGGTCTGCTTCCGCGACGACAAGCACCTGATGCAGATCATCGACCGCATCGTGTCGCGCGTCGGCCGGCGCGTCGACGAAGTGTGCCCGATGTGCGACGCGCGTCTGCCCGACGGTTCGCGCGTGAACGCGATTATTCCGCCGCTGGCTCTCGACGGGCCGACGGTGACCATTCGCCGCTTCGGCTCGAACCCGCTCAAGCTGGAAGATTTGCTTAATTACAAAAGCCTCACGCCCGAAATGGTGATGCTGCTCGAGGGCGCTATGAAGGCCCACCTCAACATCATCATCTCCGGCGGTACCGGCTCCGGTAAAACCACGCTGCTCAACACGCTCTCGAGCTTCATCTCGAACGACGACCGCATCGTTACGATCGAAGACGCGGCCGAACTTCAGCTCCAGCAGCCCCACGTGGTACGCCTGGAAACCCGCCCGCCCAACATCGAAGGCAAGGGCCAGATCAAGGCCACCGACCTCGTGCGCAACACGCTGCGTATGCGGCCCGACCGGATCATCATCGGCGAGTGCCGCGGCGGCGAAACGCTCGACATGCTCCAAGCCATGAACACGGGGCACGACGGCTCGCTCACCACGTGCCACGCCAACACGCCGCGCGACGCCATCGCCCGTCTGGAAACGATGATCATGATGGCCGGCTTCGATATGCCGATGCGCGCGATGCGGCAGCAGATCGCCAACGCGGTGGACCTCATCGTGCAGGCCACACGTCTGCAAGGTGGTCCGCGTAAGGTCACGCACATAACGGAAGTCGTCGGCATGGAACAGGACACGATTGTCATGCAGGACATTTTCAAGTTCGAGCAGCAAGGCGTGGACGAACGAGGCAGGGCGGTGGGTCACTTCATGGCCACGGGCATTCGGCCGACCTTCATGAGCCGCTTGGAATCGAGCGGTGTGCGCCTGCCTTCGAGTGCCTTCCGCGAGAGGATCATGCTCAAAGACTAATATTCGTGAGTAGGTGAGTAAGTGGACCATCCTTCGGATGGTGCCCGGTGAGTCAGTAATCGATTCACGTTCACATACTCGCACATTTACCTACTCACTTACTCACATACTCACCTACTCACTTACTCACAGCACCTATGTCACCTATCATCGTTTACAGCGCCGTGTTTTTGGGCGTGGCTGCCCTGGTTGGGGCGGTTTCGTACATGATGCGCGGCGATCGCGAGGCGGAAATCGAGGAGCGCCTCAATGCACTTACGGCCGGCAAGAAAAAAGGCAAGGCGGATGCGGCTCAATACAAAGAGCTGCTCAACGCCATGCGCGCCGAAAGTTCCGGCGGCATTGAGAAATTCATTTCTCGATACCTGAACCTGCGCCTGTTGTTTGAGCAGGCCAACGTCTCGCTCTCGATAGCGAATTTCGTGATGATTTGCGGCGCCTTTGGAGCGGTTGGCCTGGCGCTGCCGTCCATCGGCGGATTGAGCGTAACTCTCGCGCCCGTGATGGCGTTGTTTCTTGCCTTTCTGCCGGTGATGTGGCTTCTCTTGCGACGCAAGCGCCGGCTGAAGGCATTCGCGGCCCAATTGCCGCAGGCCCTGGAGCTGATCGCCCGCGCGCTGCGAGCCGGGCACAGCTTGGCGGCCGGCTTCAGCCTCGTGGCGCAGGAAATGTCCGATCCGATCGGTACTGAGTTCAACCAGACGTTTGAAGAGCAAAACCTCGGCAAGCCGCTCGAGGAATCGCTCGAAGACCTCACCAAGCGCATTCCCAATCTCGACCTGAAGTTCTTCGCCACGGCGATTATCCTGCAACGGCAAACCGGCGGTGACCTGGCCGAAATCCTCGACAAGATTGGCCACCTTATTCGCGAGCGGTTCCAAATTTGGGGTCAGGTTCAGGCGCTCACGGGCGAAGGCCGGCTTTCGGGCATCGTGCTGCTGGCGTTGCCGCCGGCGCTGTTCGCCGTCGTGTACAAGATGAACCCCGATTACCTGATGCTTTTGTTCACCGATGAGCTGGGCAAGAAGATGCTGGTTGGAGGCATCGTCTCGCAGCTCTTTGGTGCGCTGATGATTCGGAAGATTGTAAATATTAGGGTCTGATTAACTGTTGCCGGGGTCTTTGACCACGGCCTAATCGCCGGCCTCACAGAGGCCGGCTACAACGACTATGATTACTTTCGCTGCCATAATCAGTACCGAGCTTTTGACCAAGTGCGCCATTTTTGGCGCAGTTGCATGCGGCGCTTGGCTTTTGATGGAAGTACTGGCCAAGAGCAAGCCGCGCTCAGAGCAGCGGCTGGATGAACTGCGCGATCCGGGCCGCCGCCGAGATGGCCGCGCGGGCGAAGGCGGCGTTACGAAGAAAGCCGCCGGGCTCGGACGGCTTCTGGAAAGGGCGTCGCCGCGCATGGCCAGCCCGCTGCAGCCGAAAAGCGAGGCGGAAGTCGGCAAACTGCGCTCCAAGCTGAACTACGCGGGCTTCCGTGGCGAGACGGCGCCGAGCATTTTTCTTGGGCTCAAGACGATTAGCCTGGCCGTTGGTTTTATTGGCGGCGGCGGCGGTATGTGGCTCAGCAAAGGAGCGACGGGCGAAGCGCTCATGTACACGATCGGCGTCGCGGGCATAAGTTTCTATCTGCCCGACATCGTGCTGTTTTTCTTCAAGAAATCGCGGCAGGATAACATCTTCTTCGGCTTGCCCGATGCGCTCGACTTGATGGTCGTGTGCGTCGAGGCCGGCTTGGGCCTCGACCAGGCCATGCGCAAGGTCAGCGAGGAGATGAAGAAAACATACGCCGTGATCGCCGAGGAATTCGGCTTGTGCAACCTGCAGCTGCAAATGGGCCGGGCGCGTAACGAAGTGCTGCACGAGCTGGGCGCGCGCACGGGCGTGGACGATTTGAAGGCCCTGTCCGCGATTCTGATTCAGGCCGACAAGTTCGGCTCAAGCGTGGCCCAGGCGCTGCGGGTGCAGAGCGATTCGATGCGCGTGCGGCGGCGTCAGATGGCCGAAGAGAAAGCCGCCAAGACCGCCGTGAAGCTGATTTTCCCGCTGGTGCTATTTATCTTCCCGGCGATCTTCATCGTGCTGGTCGGCCCGGCCGCCATCACGATGATCAACGAGATGTTCCCGGCGATGAGCGGCGGGAAGTAAACTGCTTCCGCCTCGCATAAAACCGCGATAGACCACGCCTTTGGCGAGGTGCCCTCGCGGCTTTATGACGGCTGCCGTCTCATTCTGAATACGGCGAACAAGCCAATCGCCGCCAAGGCCAACGGCGCCGGTTCCGGCACGGCCGCCGCGACTTGGCCGGCCGCTGAACCCGATGTCCGGCCGAAATTCGTGCGCCAGGCAGTGTAGCCGTCCGGCGGACCACCACTCTTGCGCCACACGACATAGTCGGCCGCATCCACCTTGCCGTCGCCGTTGAAGTCGCCTTCCAACCCTGGCATCGGCGTCTCAATGTCGAACGAGAAGGCGGTGCCATTCCAGCTCGTCGTGGCGACCGTGTCGCCGCCCGGGCTGTAGGCTTCGAGCAGTTCCGAATCGGAGTGGGTGATGTATAAGTTTCCGGCAGCGTCGAACGTAATCTCATAGTTGGTCTTGAAGAGGTTATTGCCGGTCACGGTGATGGACCCAATATTGGTCACCATACCGTTGGAAACCGTCAGGTCCGGAACTCCGTTCTCGTCCAGCGGAATGACTAGTACCACGCCGGGCGCGTTGCTCATGGGGCCAAGCACCGGATTGGTGTCGGCACCGCCAGCATCCGTCATCCGTGAACGGTGCAAAAATAGCTGCGAACCATCCGGCGAAATGGCGATTGATCCGGCGTGCTTGAAGATGTCCTGGATGCCGGCCAGCGAATTGTTGCCGTCGAGCCCATGGTCAATTGAAAACTGTAGCGATGACCACTCCAAATCGGGCGACGTACCATCCACGTCGTCGGCCGTGACGACGATCAAGCCCGATGACTGGCCTGTGGCGCCGTCACCTGAACGTTGCGTCAAATACCACTTATCGAATCGTGGCTCGAAATGCGCATTGACTGCCGTGCCCGCATTCGTCGGCACGAAATTCGGTCGGGGTGTCGGCTCGGTCGTTTGAGGGATCGATCCAGCGTCGATAACGAGTGTGGGATTGATTGTGTGGTTCGTATCGTCGCCGACATCCCACCGCCAAACGCTGTTGCCGTCATCGCCGGGATGGTCGAGGTCCGAGTCGAGGTCCTCATCCATGGCCCACATGGTTAGATCATTTCCCAAAGTGCCAGTAACTATCGGCTTCGACGCGATTGAGCCATGAAGTGGAATCGGCCCGAACTCATCGGAAACCGAGCTAAATACGCCCCCTGATGGGCCACCTTCGGGAGTTGGATTTCCTCCCGCGTCGAATCCGCCAAGCACCAATCCGCCGGTAGTCAGATTGGGACTGGCGTACTTGACGCCACCCAAATCATCGGACCAATCGCCCAGAATAATGTTGCCACCCGCGTCCAGCGTCATCCGCCACGGACTGGTCGACCCGTTTTCGGGCGTCCAGCCCGGTGCTTTGGCCTGAGTAGTGTCGTTCGCGTTGGTTAGCGCTGCGAAGTTGTTGGCCAAGTCCACGCCGACAAGATCCGCGGTCAGGGCGTAAATGCCCGCGCCCATCGTCCGTCCGGATACGGTTGCATTCGTACGCGAATTGTTGACGTAGATCGTGCCAAAATACGGCGACGACGGATCCGTGTTGATGGCCAGGCCGGTGGGCTGCTCAAAGTTCGTAAACGGGTTTGCGGGATCGCTAATTCGCGTCCACCCGACCGGCGCGCTGTCGGCGACCACGATGTCGAAGGAGTTGAAACCAGCCATGTTGAATGTGTGCCGGCCGGCAGCGAGCGCGCCGAGATTCTCGGCGTTGCCACCGTTGCGCCGCACAGTGACATTATCGGCGGGCGCGTTGAGTACAAACTGCCAAACGTTGTTTCCCGTGTCTCGCACGCCGGAAGCATACGGGGCGGCTTGAAGTGAGTCGCACCTTGCTATGAAACATACGTAAGCCGAAATGGCAACAAAATAACAACGGAGCCGCATCACTCGTTTCTCCCATGAATCGACGCCGATAGCCGGCAACGGACTAAAGTGCGCGCAACGGGGCGCCACGGGCATTGTATCAACGGGCGGCAAAGTGCGCAGCGTGAATTGCGAATTTGCTTCTCTTATTCGCGCAGACCCGACGGCTTCGGTTCATAGATCCTTTGAGCGAGGCGGACCGGACGGCGAAGCACCGTCGCTTGCGCATTGCGCAGTGTTTGCGTCGGGAAACGCGCTATTCACGTGCGGCTGGCCGAATACAATCGCTAATACCGGCGGCGGTCGTGAGCGGTCTTCCAAGCCGGACTCGGAGTTTTTGCGATGCGCACGTATTTTTCACATCCCTTGCGCTGCGCTTATCAGCGTTCAGCGCGGGGACGCTGCAGCGCCTTCACCTTAGTGGAACTACTGGTGGTGATCGCCATCATAGGGATTCTCGTAGCACTCTTGCTGCCGGCGATTCAAGCTGCCCGCGAAGCCGCGCGGCGTATCAGCTGTCAGAACAATCTCAAGAATCTATCGTTGGCGGTTCTGAACTACGAAGTGCAGCACAAAGCATTGCCAGCAGCGACCAATGCGCCGCAAGTTGCGGGGGAGCGGGTTCATCGCTCCGAAGGCCTTAGCTGGATCGTTCGCATCCTGCCCCAGATCGAGGAAGATGCTCTCGCGGCTCAATTTGAGCAGATCAATACGGATTTTTCGGACCCTGTTGGGTCGACTGAGCCGCGTCCATATGAGCAACAGCCGACAATTTTGCTATGCCCGTCTGATTCCGCACGAACGCGCACATACACTACGCGCAGCCTGGGCGGGCGAAACTTTGGCAAAGGTAATTATGCGGCATATGTAAGCCCGGAACATGTGGTTTCGATGCGCTGCTTCCCCGGTGCAATGATTAACGAAGATCAGCCGCTGTCGAAAATCGTCGACGGTACCAGTAAGACGCTGATGCTTGCCGAGGTGCGGACGCGCGATAACACCGCTGACGAGCGGGGCGCATGGGCGCTGGGTTGGAATGCGGCCAGCTTACTCGGTTTTGACATGCATAGCCGAGTGGGCACTACGCCTTGCTCGGTGGCGGATTGTTCAAGCCTTCGCAAGAATCAGCCGTACCTGCCATGCAATGTCGGGATCGACCCACTGCCGCCGAACAGCTCGCCGAATAACGACGGCGGACGCGATCGGCTTGCGGCTTGCCCCGAGGCTGGAGCCGCCGACTTGGATCTTATGCCGTGTCGTGCATGGACAAATGATACATGGATCTCCGCCGCGCCGCGCAGCTTGCATCCGGGCGGAGTCAATGCGACTCACGCCGATGGAAGCATCGTCTGGCTTAATAGCGATATCGATTGGTTCCTCATGGCCCGAATGGTTAGCATTAACGACGGGCAAGGCGAAGTCGAAGGACAGCTTTAGCGGCGCGAGCTTCAACGGAAATGTCATGAAAGGCACACTTGCTTTTGGCGCGATGGGTCTCGGTTTCCTTTTGCTTGCGCTCAGCGGGCTCTGGTCCACATTGTTTCCAGCGACGTCGGCCTGGACGGACCAGAAGGCAGAACGGCGCGCCGAAGTTCAGGATCGCATTCACAATCTGCGTTTTCAGCTATTGGCGCAGAATAACCCACGCAGCTTCCACAGCCATGCGCCCGTCGATAACGTGACCCCGGCCACGCGGCGCGATCCGGCCGCCTTGCAAGCCGAGTTAGCGAAGTTGTCGAAAGAAAGTGAAGCCCTCAACGCGGAATTCCAGTCCGCCTATGACCGGCCGAATACGATTTCCAGCGTGCTCAAATGGACGGGCATATCGTTGGCTGCAATCGGCATCATCGGCTGGTATGCAATACGAAATTCGTCGTAGATAACTCGTGATGCGGGGCAGATCACGTGGCAGCCCTTTCCTGCTTGGCAGGAAGGGGCTGTTTTTTTATCGCGTCGCGCGTCACGATAAATCCGTATGGATGCGGAGAAAGGCAAAGCCTGGTTGGCCGCTTCGTATGCCGCCGTGATATTTCTCGGCGCGCTCTTGCTGTTCCAGGTTCAGCCGCTCGTCGGTAAGCACATCCTTCCCTGGTTTGGCGGCAGCCCAGCGGTTTGGACGATCTGCCTGTTGTTTTTTCAGACGCTGCTGCTGGCTGGTTACGCGTACGCGCATGCGTGCGACCGCTGGCTGCGGCCGCGACAGCAGGCCGTGTTGCACATGGGGCTGCTGGCCGTGGCAGCGGCCATGCTGTTGGCCGGCATCCTCCCCCACAAGCCTCAGGAGAACCTGGCCGGACTCGAACCGGCCAGGCAGATACTCTCGATTCTCACGGCAAGCATTGGCTTGCCATATTTCCTGCTTTCGGCCACCGGCCCGCTGGTTCAGGCCTGGTTTGGGCGCGTGTTTCCCGGGCGCTCGCCGTATCGACTGTATGCGTTGTCGAATGCCGGTTCGCTGATTGCGCTGTTGAGCTATCCGTTTTTGTTCGAGCGCGTTTTCGATTTGCCGCTGCAGGCGCAAATCTGGTCGTGGGGATTTGTGATATTTGCGCTATTATGTGGGTATATCGCTGTGAAATTGCCGCGCGGAAATCCCCCTCCCCAGCCCTCGCCGCAAGGGGGAGGGAGTCGGACAAGTTATGGAGGACCGCAAGGGGGAGGAAGTCGGACAGTTTATGAACGCGATGCTCCGACGGAGCGGCCGGGCTTGCGCGAATACCTGTTGTGGCTCGTCTGGCCGGCGCTGGCTTGCATAATGCTTATGGCGACGTCGAATCATATTTCGACCGATATTGCAGCCACGCCATTTCTATGGGTGGCGCCGCTGGCGCTTTATCTCGTCACGCTGATCATTGCGTTCGATCGGCCGCATTGGTACCGGCCAACAATCGTGTCCGTGTTGACGCTCGCCGCCATTTATGCCGCCGGCCTCGTGCATAAGGAACGCGTCGGGTCGATCAGTATTTACGACTGCGGCACTCCGGGATGGGTATATCAGACGATTGTCGAGGGTGTTGCGGATCCGAACCTCGACGGTCCGCCGGTAGAACTGGAGTTCCGCATCGGCGCGCGGGGGTTTCTCGTTGCAAATCTCGCCGCGATGTTCGGCGTATGCCTCATCTGCCACGGCGAGCTCGTGCGCCGGCGGCCGGACCCGCGCTATCTCACATCCTTCTATCTGATGGTCGCCGCGGGCGGTGCATTAGGCGGCATGCTCGTGGCGCTGGTTGCACCGGCGGTGTTCAGTGCCTTTTTTGAATGGGAGTTGTCGCTGTTTGCCGCCGCCTTGTTGGGCGTTGGCCTGCTGCTGCGCTCGATCGTCAACTTCGCGTTCGGCGAGCTGGACGCCAGGCCACGTCCATCACAATTTCTCGTTTTGCCGCCGCTGGCGATCGTGGCCCTGTTAGCGGCGGCCGTGGTGCTATTGGACGTGACCCAGTTCCTGCAGCCCCGAGATGCTGGAACCGTGCACCGGTTGAGGAATTTTTATGGCGCCCTTGCCGTGCGCGATCGGGACGCGGACGATCGTCAGGCGCGCAACTATATTCTGCGCCATGGCGCGATAACGCACGGCGCTCAATTCGTCCATCCGACACGCCGCCGCGAGCCGACAACCTATTTTGCACGTGCTAGCGGCATCGGCCGCACGATCGATTACCTTAAGAGCGAGTCGCCAGGCGCCGGCGGAATGAACATTGCCGTCGTCGGGCTTGGGGTAGGAACGCTGGCCGCATACGTCGACGCGGGCGATCGGGTCACGTTCTACGAGCTCAACCCGGCCGTCGTCGAAATCGCCGAGAATGGTGCATGGTTCACTTACTTGAGGGATTGCCGCGAGCGGGGCGGGCAGGTCGCCATAAAGCTTGGCGACGCGCGGCGTTCGCTCGATCGCGAGCAGCAGGAAGGCGAGACGCCAAATTACGACTTGCTTGTGTTGGATGCTTTCAGCGGCGACTCAATTCCGATGCATTTGCTCACCGCCGAAGCGTTTGAGATTTATCTGGCGCGCATATCGTCAAACGGCACGTCAACCTCGCCGACCGGCTTGCGAGATGAGGGCGAAGGCGCCATCGCCGTTCACATATCCAATCGTTTTGTTGATTTGGAACCCGTGCTGCGCGGCGCCGCCAAGCGATTCGGCCTCGACTGCCTTCGCATTCACAACAAAGCGAACCGTGCCGGCGCAATTTACAGCGCGGATTGGATCATCCTCTCACGCAATGAAGCATTGATGCGCCAGCTCGCAAAATTCGCGCGCGAGAAGTCGGCAAGTAGTGCGCATACCGTCCTCTGGACCGACAAGCGCAGCAGCTTGTTCGATGTGCTGAAGTGAATAAGTGGCGGCGTCACACATCGACAACGTAGACAGCCCCCGACTTTGTCGGGGGTCTAGTGCGTAGTCGCGTTGTGTGATGATCAACCCCCAGCCGAGCCGGGGGCTGACGGCGAAGAAATCCCCGAGGCGTGTAGAAGATTTAGCGCTCGCCCCGTGAATTCACACGCGCCCATCGCCTCCGTACGACTGGCGTTTGCGGTCATCGAGCCGCTCGATCGTGCGGTTAAGCGTTTTGGCCAGCGTGTCGGCCGCGGCGTCGATGGCCTGGTAAAGCGTGGCCGCCTGCTCCGTGATTGCGATGGGCTTGAGACCGCGCGGCCGGGCCTCCATCGTGCAGCGCTTGTCGTTCTCACCGGATTTTGCCCGGCTGTTTTCATCGGCCAGATAGACCTCTATACGGGTAAGGCGCTGACTGAAACGGCCCAATACTTCTTCGACCACGCTCTCGACGTGAGAAGTCAGCCCCTCGCTGCCGGTGATGTTGTTGTCGGTTGTCACGCGAATTTGCATAGTTGCGTCCTTCGTCTGTAAACTCAGCGTCAGAAAGCAACCATATTATACGCGCGGCGACAAGTGTCATAGCGACTGTCAATGCATCGGATCGCTAGCGGCTTAGCATGAGGCAGTTTCAATCATTTTGCCGGCCGACCGTTAACGAGACGGGTTGGCCTTCGTACTTCAGCTGCGACTTCAGCTCGAAGCCGGCGTCCAACTTTCGATACTCGAACGGCCCATCGCCAAACGGATCGTCGATGTCCTTCAGCTGATCGGGGCCGCCTTCGGCGACGGCAATCGCCGCCAGGAGCATTGCCATCCGGGCCTGGCTGCGGCGCTCTTTCGCCAGCAGATCATCGATTGTAGGAATGAGAAATGCCGCTAGAGTGTCGGGTTTGATGTTTTGCTGTTTGAATTTCGGATACCTGGCGTCAAATTCGGCATGTGGCAGCGCGACTAACGTCTTCAATTCATCGTAGACCGGGATCACGCCTTCAGTGAGCTTGATGGCCTCGTCGATCGATTGAATACGTTTGAGGGCTTCAGGCCCTTCCTCGCCCAGCAGATTCTTCCACAATTTCAGTCCGGCACCAGGCTCGCGTTTTTCATCCTCCTTGATTTTCCGCACGATCCAGAAGAGGAAGTATTCCCTTTCCATGTCAAACGTATCGAGGACGCTGCTGGATGGCGGAAGCGAATCGAACATCGCCTTGGAATCGGCATATTTTGCATTCAGCTGCGGCACATAAGGCGACGTTAAATCCACGACCATGTCCTCGATCAAGTGGCGCACCAGAACACAGATCATGGCCGGGTCGCGCCCCACATGGCGCGCCAGGACCATCATGCCGAATGCGTCATCGCGCAGGGCTCTTGTATTGCCACGCTCCATCTCATATCGCGCGTGGAGAGCGGTAAGGCGGGCCAAATCGCGAGCCTTCGGCAAGTGGAGCAGCAGGAGACTTATCCCGTCGTCGTAGTCCAAGCCCCAGTCGCATCGCTTGAGCCTGGCCGCGCGGTGAAGGTACATCATGCTTTTGTGCGCTTCCGTTGCGAGTTTTTCGACGGCCGGATCCTTCAATGAAACGGTGCTCCACTCGTCCAGGAATTTCTGTTGTTCGTCGTTCAAAGCCGGCATCTGGGCAAACGCTTGCCAGTACTGCAGGGCCGCATTCGGGCCAAGTTCAGATTGACCGGCGACTTGCTGTGCCGCGACATGCGCGCACGGAAGAAACATCGCTGCCGCCGTTAGAACTCCAATTCTGAAAGATCGCATTAGGGTTCTCCCAGTAAGTCGTTGATATTTGAATCAAGTCTTGCAAAAGCGTGGATATGCATATGCCCGGCGTTTGAACCTGGTTCTTTAATCGAATGTTGATCGAGCAATTCGGCCAGCGAATCCGACGAGTAGGTGAGCGCTTTACGGTACGACCAAACAGACGGAGAGCCCAAATCAAGGGCCCTTGCCACGAGCAAATCGTGGGAAGCTTGCGGCGGCACCTGTTCCGTCCCTGGAATAAGCTCTCGCCAAATAACAATCGCCGCCAAACATGCGGCCATAAGCCCGCCGATCATCGCGACGCGACGTTGGACCCGGCGCGACGGCGGCTGGGTCGATCTCGGAGGCGAGGATGCCAATCGCTCGGCAATCCGCGCTTTCAATTCGTCCGACGGTTGTCGCGGCCGCATTGCGGCCAGTTCAGTTTCAAGTGCATCGAACTCAGTCATAGGATCGACCTCTCAACAAGCTGCTCGCGCAGCTTGCTAAGCGCGTAGCGGTATCGTGAGGCGATCGTATTCACGGACGTCTCCAGCGCGCCGGCAATTTGACCCAGCGTCAATCCGCCCCAGATCTTCATAACGAGCACCTCTGCCTGGTCTTTTGGCAAGCTGGCAAGCGCCTTTTCCACGGCGAGGCAGCGCTCTTCCTGCTCGATTCGTGCGGTGAACAACGGCTCGACTTCCGATCGAGCAACGAGCGACTCGCGGCGTTGCCGCCGGTTGTGCCCGCGCTGCCAATCGAGTGCACAGTGGCGGACACAGGCAAACAAATACGCGGCGGGAGCTTCCACTCGCTCGCGCGAACGCCAGCAGCGAACAAAGGCCTCTTGCACGACGTCCTCCGCATCGGCCTGCGTCGCAACCCATTGCCGCGCGAATAAAACGAGCGCCGGCCCGTGCTCATCGAGCCAAGCCGACCACTCGTCGGAACTGTTTGCCATACATGCGCCTCAGGCCGCGACCGCATCGCGACTTTCTGTAATTAAGACGTCGCCGTCATTTAGTTTTGTCTATATTCGATCGCCGGCGGACGCTAACTATCCCACCGCAAAGCGCCTATGGAAGTCCGGAAGTCCCGCCATTTAACCCAAGTCTCGGGGAGACGCGCCGCCCGAGGAATTGCGATTTTCTCTTCGGATTGGCGGGCCGAAGGCGATAGCTAGCATTCTAAGTCGGTCCGGTTAGTCCGGTTAGGCAGCCTCGCCGGGTTCGTCCAAAGATTGCGCAGTTGCCGAAAGGAAGCGGACGATACTGACGACGTTGGCGATTTTAGCAGGGAGCGACTGAGCCAGGAGCAAGGAGCGGGGAGTAAGAAATTGTATTTTACTCCATGCTCTCCTCAACGCTCCTTGCTCGAACGCTTCCAGCTCATTGCTCGTTTAGGGGTGAATCCAGTCATGCGACTAAATTTACTTGCCGTTGTCGCGGTGTTAGGCGCCTTAGTTTGCGTACAATCTGCCGACGCGTGGTCGTTTGAAGAAAGTTACCATAGGACCAAGCTGGGCTACCACCGCAACGAGGCGTGGCCGTGGCCTTTCATTTGCCCCGATCGTGTTGCCGTGCGCGAACCGTTTCGCATGATGGTCGACAACGGCTGGCGACGACAGAACCTTCTCGGGCAGCATCACTTCAATGCCGAGACGAATCAGCTGACGACGGCCGGCGAGCTTCGCGTGCATTGGATCATGACCCAAGCGCCCCCCGAGCGGCGCAGCATCTTCGTCGAGCGCGCCGCCAGCCCCGACATAACCGGGGAGCGCATGGCGGTCGTGCGACAGTACGCCTCGCAAGTGTCATTGGACGGCCAGGAGCCGCAGGCGTTTGAATCGCACCTGGTGTCGGAGGGCCGACCGGCCAGCGTCGTGGATGCGACGAACGTGCGATTCTATGAAAGCATGCGGCCGCCGGTGCTTCCGCCCCCGATCGGTGGACCCAGTGGGCAGTAAGGCAGGAAGCTCTTAGCTATTAGCTCTGAGCTATTAGCCAAGCAGCGTGGAGAAGAATTTGGCTAAGAGCTAACAGCTAATAGCTAACAGCTCATATAAGGAGACCTGGTCGTGGCTAAGGATTGGCTCACAACAATCGGCGCGGGCGTGTGCGCGGTTGGTTTGACGGTGACGTCGGCCATTGCGGGTCCGTCTGGAATGGCCGTTGCTCTTCGCTCGCCGCTGACCGTTTCGGCTCCGGCAAGCGGCGCATCCCAGCGCAGTATGCCCGTCGCACGCGTTGCCTCCCGGCCCAGTTCCGAGATTTCGCCGTGGCGTAACCCCGTGAAGTATCTCGCGGCCACAGTCTCCGAGATTCCACAGGTATGGAAATCCGACAAGAGCGATTCCAACGAACCAAGCCCGAGGCCGAAGGATGCCATCTCACTCGATACACCGACCGGTCCGCCGACTCCACAGCTGGTGATTTCGCTTGCTCAGGTTGCCGAGCGGCAGGGCGACATCTTTCAGGCCCGGAACCAGTATCAGCAGGCGTTGGCGAAATGGCCCGGGCACGTCGACGTGCTTCGCGCTGCGGCGCGCATGGAGGACCGCCAGGGCGAATTGCGCTTAGCCGAAACGCTTTACCGGCAGGCCGTTAGCGCTAACCCGCAGCATGCTGGCGCGCTGAACGATCTTGGCCTGTGCCTCGCACGGCAAGGTCAACTCGATGCGTCGATGCAAGTGATCGAGCAAGCGATTGCGTTGCAGCCCCAAAAGGCGCTTTATCGCAACAATGCGGCGACGATCCTTGTGGAGATGCGCCAAGACGAGCGAGCGCTGGCTCATTTGTCCGCGGTGCACGCACCGGCCGAAGCAAACTTTAACCTCGGTCAACTGCTCGTGCAGCGCGGGCGGCCAGGCGATGCCGCGGCGTACTTCCAGGCGGCACTTCAGATAAATCCCGAATTGCAGGCGGCCCAAATTGCGTTGAGTCAGCTGCAGGGAAATAATGCCTTTGTACCGGGGGCCTGGGACGCGCCGGCCTCTCCGGAATTTACACAAGACACAACTATGCCGAGTGCAGGACCAATGATCTTGCCGCAGCAGCCGCAAGCTGGGCCGCAATTGGAATACCCGGGCACGGCTCAATCGCCCGAGTTTGGCGCCACGAGTTACCGGCCCCAGTTGAACGGCGCACGGGTTGGCGCGCTGCCGGTGTATCGACAGCAAGCAGTTCCGAACCAGCCGGCCGCCATGCGACGGTAGCTGTTTAGCGTCTCGAATATGTCGACATTAGCTCGAAGCGCAAGCGAGGGTTTAGGAGTCGTCATTTCCCTCGCTTGCGCTTCGGGCTAATCTGACGCCCGAATGTCATTCCGTGCGTTCGGCCACGCGCAGTTTGGCGCTTCGTGAACGTGGGTTGTCGGTACTCTCGCTTTCTGTCGGCCGTACCGGCCGCCGCGTTAGGACGCGCAGTCTGCCGTCATTGCGAAAGGCGTCCTTCACGAGCCGGTCTTCGAGCGAATGAAAGCTGATCACCGCCAGCCGTCCGCCCGGTCGCAGGCAATCGGGCAGGCGGCGCAGCCCTACCTCGAGCCATTTCAGCTCGTCGTTGACGGCAATTCGCAGTGCTTGAAAAGTTCGTGTCGCCGGGTCGATGCGATCGGCATGCGTGCGCGGCACCGTCCTGCGAATGATCGCGGCCAACTCGGCCGAAGTGCGAATCGGCGCCTTACGACGCGTTTCGACGATGCGGCGGGCAATCTTACGGCTATAACGCTCTTCGCCGTAGCGGTAGATCAAGTCGGCCAGGTGCTCGGCGCTGAGCCGGTCGATAAGCTTCCAGGCGGGCTCGCCGCGCGAGGCGTCGAAGCGTAGGTCGAGCGGGCCTGCGCTTTGGAAGCTGAAGCCGCGGTCATCGTCGGCCAGCTGGTCGCTCGACAGTCCCAAATCCAGCAGGATGCCGTCGACCGCCTCGATACCGAGTTGGTTGAGAACCTCGGGAATGTCGCTGTAGTTGGCCTGGACCGCGCGAACTGGCAAACCGCGCAGCTCGCTCGCGGCTCGATCCACAGCAAGCGGATCGCGATCGATCGCAATCACCAATCCCGCATTTCCGACGGCTTGGGCCAGCAGCCGCGTATGCCCGCCGCCTCCCAATGTGCCGTCAACGACACGCTGGCCCGGCTGCGGCCGAAGCCAGGCGATGACCTCGTCTGCAAGCACGGGCACATGATGCGTCGGCCCGGACGACATGATTGCACGGCGGCGGAAGGAAAGGGCAGGTGCAGGTCCAAACGGTTGCTGGACAGAATAGCGATGGTCGCCGCCCGAGAGCAAGCAAAACCCGGCCGCCGTCCGCAGCGTCGCTCCCCAGGCACGTCCGTATGCCGAAAAGGGGCCTCGACGCCCGGCGGAGGTTGAGCTAAACCGAATCCACCGTCCGCAACTCGGGAGCATCCGTGCCCCGAGTTTCGGCAGAGACGCTCTTCGCCGGCGGTGTGACCGGGTTGGAGGAGAGCCTGTGGCCGTTCGCTCTCCAGCAAAAAGTCTCTACCGGACGCGCCGGCGGATCGGCGCGTCTTTCTGGAATGAGAGTGGCGCGAAAAACTAAGAAACGACCGCAAAGTCAGCTTCGTATGACCCCGAAAATAAGCCTTTTACAGGCCGCGTCAACGTGTTTTTTTTGACCATTATGTAATCGTCTGTACACTAGGGCTCGTTCTATCTATCGTGCCCGTCTGAAGGTTGAATTGGCGCTCGAATAAATGCAAATTTAAATAAACTTTCACCTTGACAGTGTACAGAGGAACATTTGTCGCCGGCACGAATGTCGCGGGCGTATGAGGTGCGGGCCTCGACGCGGCGCTTCCGAGCCTTATACTCGGCGGACTTCGGTTCCCGCGTTTTGCCGCGTGTTGCGATGGCCAAGGACGCCCTTCTTTTCGACTACGATTTGCCACGCCGCCTGGTGGCTCAGGAACCACTGCGGAATCGGGCTGACGCCCGGCTGATGCTGGTGGATCGCGGCAAACAGGCGATTTCGCACTACCATGTACGCGACCTGCCCCAACTGCTGGAAGGCGGCGATCGGCTAGTCCTAAATGACACCAAGGTCCTCCCCGCCCAATTGGCTGGGCGAAGGCTGCTGACGGGGGGCCGCTGGCAGGGGCTGTACCTGGAGACGACCAGCGAGGGACACTGGCGAATCCTGTGCAAAACCCGGGGCCGGCTCAGGCCCGGGGAGTCGGTCGAATTACTGGATCGCGAAGGGCGGCCCAGCTTAAAGCTCTGGCTTCTGGAAAAAATGGAGGAGGGCCAGTGGCTGGCACACCCCGAACCCGCAGAGTCGGTCACGTCGGCGTTGCAGCGGTTGGGCCGCGTGCCGCTGCCGCCGTACATCCGAGGCGGGAATATGGTCGATGCCGACGTGGCCAGCTACCAGACCGTCTATGCCCGCCACCTCGGGGCGATCGCGGCCCCAACGGCAGGGCTGCATTTTACGAATGAATTACTAAAGACTCTTGAAGCCCGCGGTGTGGCCTTGTCACGCGTGACGCTACACGTCGGTCTGGGCACATTTCGACCAATTGAGACCGAGTCGCTCGACGAGCACCGGATGCACGTCGAATGGGGCGAAGTGTCGTCAGCTGCCGCCACTGAGCTAAATTCGACGCGAACCGCCGGTGGCCGGATAATTGCGGTCGGGACGACGGTAACTCGCCTTCTGGAAACGGCCGTGCGAGGAGGAAAAGCAGAGGGGGAGCAAATACGCCAAACTGAACTCTCCCCATCTTTCCATCTCCCATTCTCCCCGTCTCTCGTTTTGCCATGGCAAGGGTGGACCGATCTATTCATCCGTCCGCCGTTTGAATTCCGCGCCATCGACGCGCTGATGA
>DATFGJ010000721.1:0-2083 GCA_035249585.1 Lacipirellulaceae bacterium | reverse complement strand
AGGCACGCTCGGCTCGACTGAGCTCGCCGCAGTCCGCGTGCCGCCCGCTGAAGTTGGATACGGTGGGCACTGCCCACCTCACATGGTAAGCTAAGCCGCAGGCAATCCCGTACGCCGCTTCACAACACAGGTCTTACGCAGTTTCTATGTCAACCGAGCATACATTCGATCCGTATGGCGATGCGCTGCCCGAGCGGCGGCGCAGTTGGTTGAGCACCTGCTTGATGGGCTGCCTGATTGTGGCAATCGTTGGCGTGGTGCTTGCGGCGATTGCCGCCTATTGGATTGCACAGAACTGGCGTGGCTGGACGGCCCGGATCCTCTCCGAGGGTATCAATCAATCCATCGATCAATCCGATTTACCTCCAGAGGAGAAGCAGCAGATCAAGGTGCAAGTAAATCGCGTAGCCGATGCTTTTCGCAACAAGCGAATCTCGAATGAACAGATGGGGCGGCTTTTCGAAGAGCTGATGGAGTCGCCAATTCTTGCGATTTTCGTTGTTCAAGCGGCGGAAGCAAAGTACATCGATCCGTCAGGGCTTGCCGACGAGGAAAAGGCCGATGCTCGCGTCACGATTCAGCGCTTCACGCGCGGCGCCGTCGAGGGGAAGATTGATCAAGTCTCGGTAGACGCGGCTCTCGAGCACATCGCCGACAAGCAGGAGAACGAAGGCTGGCAATTGCGCGAGCGCGTGACCGACGCGGAGCTGCGCGCCTTTCTGGCCGTGGCCGAAGCGGAAGCCGACAAGGCAAATGTTCCTGAAGAGCCGATCGACTTCGACCCTTCGGATGAAATCAAGCGGATCATCGACAATGCGATGGGCGAGGAGCTTGCCGAAGAGCCGCCGGAGGCTGAACAGCAGCCCGAGGCCGAGGCGCCGCAAGCGGAAGCGCCGCCATCCAACGACGTCGAATAACCGGCCCCGCCGATTGAGCAAACGAATTCCAGCAAACGCGTGGACGAGCTTCGCCAAATTCTCCGCCGTTACTGGGGCTATGACGACTTTCGGCCGTCGCAAGCCGAGGCGATGCGAGCGGTCGTCGAGGGACGGGATTCGCTCGTGGTGCTGCCTACGGGCGGCGGCAAGTCGCTGTGCTTTCAAGCGCCCGCACTGGTGATGCCGGGGCTGGCGGTTGTCGTCTCGCCGCTGATCGCGCTGATGAAAGATCAGGTCGACGCCCTGGCGGATTGCGGCGTGCCGGCGGCCTGCGTGAATAGCACGCTCGCGTTCGACCAGCGGCGGCGCATCGCGGAAGAGATCCGCGCGGAGCGGCTTAAGATTCTGTACCTCTCGCCGGAACGGTTGCTCAGCGATCGCACGCTGCAGTTTCTGCAAGGCGTGCCGCTTTCGTTCATCGCTGTGGACGAGGCGCATTGCATTAGCGAGTGGGGCCACGACTTCCGGCCCGAATACCGCGGTCTGAAGCTGCTGAAAGAAAAGTTTCCCAATGTCGCGCTTCATGCCTACACGGCCACGGCGACGCCCCACGTGCGCGACGACATCGTTCGCGAGCTGCGGCTGGCCGAGCCGGATATTCTTGTTGGCTCCTTCGACCGGCCGAACCTGGTGTACCGCGCTCGACGGCGTGGCAATCTTTTCGAGCAGATTCGCGAGCTGATCGATCGCCATCCAAACGATTCGGGACTTATCTACTGCATCCGTCGAACGGATGTGGAGGAAATTGCTGCCCAGTTGGCCGAGTCTGGCTACAATGCCCTGCCCTACCACGCCGGCATGTCGGATGATGACCGTCGGCGCAACCAGGAAGCGTTCATCAATGACCACGCGAAAATCATCGTGGCCACCGTGGCCTTCGGCATGGGCATCGACAAGTCGGACGTGCGCTATGTGATCCACGCGGCAGCGCCCAAGTCATTGGAAAGTTACCAGCAGGAAAGCGGCCGGGCCGGCCGCGACGGCCTCGAAGCGGAGTGCCTGCTGCTGTATTCGGCGGGCGACTTTCGCACTTGGCGCAAATTGCAGAGCGAGTTGCCGCCGCAGGCGCTCGAGATTGCAATAACGCTATTGTCCGGGATCGACAACTATTGCTCCAGCGTACAGTGCCGGCACCGGACGATTTC
>DATFGJ010000720.1:0-15375 GCA_035249585.1 Lacipirellulaceae bacterium | reverse complement strand
CGATTCCAACCTTTTTCCTGCGTGAGCGCGCACGCTCTTTTTCTTCGCGTTTATCTCAAAAACAACTCACCTTGTTTCGGGCCACTTAGTGTGCTAATGTACATGTCAACGCTGTGTGAAGCTGTTAGCTGTTAGCTGCTGCCGTGAGCTTGCCGAACCGTTAGCCATACAGATTAGCCGTTAGCTGATGCACCCGGCCGCGCTACCGCCGCGCGCCTGCTGCGTTGGCCTGAAGCCGGCGAAGGCGAGATTGATGCTTGGTGTATCCAAATTGCGACAGGTGCGCAAAACCCATAGCAGAGAATTCTGCGCACTGATGTGCAAACCGCGACGTGTCAGACGAATAACGCCCCACCAAGAGCGAGTTTTGCCCCACCCCCGGGGCGAAATTCAGACAATTTCGCCCCACCACGACACGCCAACCCCCAAGGGGCAAACAACTTGCGCGGGCGCGATGGGGCGAAATTGGACGAATTTCGCCCCACGAGAAAAAGAAAAAAAATTTAGTGGGGCGAAAATCATGGGACTGTCCCGATACCGCTCGAGCGCAGCGCGCCCTCATTTTGAGCAGATAACAAGTATGAAACCGCCAAGGTCGCCAAGGACGCCAAGAAATCCCAATACGCCGAATGTCTTGACTGGGCGGTTTTGGCTTCGGCGCGAGCGCTCAGCCGAGCGGCATGCTTGGCGGTTTAATCCGTCCTCGGAAATTGTGAACTATCCCATCCAACGAAAGATACTCTCACTTCTTCAATGCTTCGCGCAGCAGCTCCCACAGCGCGTCGAGCGATTGCGGAATGACCCGCGTGCCGGCCAGCACGCCCATGAAATTGGTATCGCCGTTCCAGCGTGGGACGAGGTGCCAGTGAAGATGGCCCGGCAGGCCCGCGCCGGCGATCCGGCCAAGATTGAGGCCCACGTTGAAGCCTTCGGCATGCAACAGCTCGCGGTAGATCCGCGTCAGCCGGGCCAGCTGCTCCATGCACTCGATGTGTTCATCCTGCGTCATGTCGCTCAGCTCGCCTGCGTGCCGTCGCGGCGCCACGAGGACGTGGCCGTTGTTGTAAGGATAGCGGTTGAGGACGATTTGCGAATGCGGACCGCGCGCGGTCACGAGAAGACGGCGATCGACATCTGTGGCGTCGTCGTACTTCGCGGCTGCACGACACAGAAAGCACACGCGATTAGCGGCGGGATACCATTCGATGGGCTCGGGCTGCGGCGCCGCGTCGGATTCGCTGCCGGAAACGTATTCGAGACGCCAAGGTGCCCAGAGTCGGTCGAAGGACATCGCGAGAGTGACTAAGTGAGTAGATGAGTACGTGAGTCGATGTATGAACTTTGTACTAACGACGAAGTTTGCTCCGCGCGCACCGTTTCCGGGCCGCCCAATAGAACCCAGACGAGTACGATGCCCAGCACAACGACCGCGATTAATAGTGCGATCGCAATCGTGGTCTGGAGACGACGGCTACGCATGCGGTGGGATACATATTTCGAAACCGCGGCTGTTGGATGTTCAGAATCCGTCACGACGATAGGGGTTCCGGCCGATGGCGCTGGCGCAACGATAGGTGCCGACGCCACTCCGGGCGGCGTCGTCACCGGCGGCTGCGGCGCTTTGACAGCGACCACCGGCGGCGACGGTACAGCCGGTGCAATGGCGGGGGCGGATTTCGGCGGCGCGTCCGCCAGGGCGATGACAATTGAAGGCGCGGCCGACGCGCCGCCAGCCGCTGCGCTTTGTGCTGAAGCCGCACTGTCCCCGGCTGGCTCGCCGGCAACAGGCGCCGGTTCGCTGGCGGCTGGGATCACAAACTTGGCGCCGCAAGCGGGGCAAATGCCGCGTTTGCCCGCCAAGTTGTCCTTGACGTTGAGCTTATGTCCGTTCGGGCAGGAAAAGCGAATACCCATACCGCATGTTTACCTTCACTGGCGTTCATTATAGAGAGCGAGCTTGGTGTGGAAAAACTCGATGTGGACCCGAGCGCCGCCGGACCGAGGTTGTGATTTGTAAGCCCACAGGGAGTCGGGAGGGGCAGTCACACCACGTGCTGGCGCGGGGCCTTAGGAGCCGGTTATGTCAAAAATAGCGGCATTTCCGCCGCGATTGGAGAACCATTGGAGAATCAGTTCGCGAAAGGGCGGCGAAAAACTGGCACGATTTCGTGCGTAACCCTAGAATAGGAGGCATCATCTTCCGCCGGGACATCGATCCGGCGAAGCGGCTATACCGGGCCTGATCCATAGGGTGGATTCGACGATGAGCGACCAGCACGATGACGAAGGACCGGTCGAAATCGCCATTGTTGGCGATTTGACCGACAGCGAAGCGGATCTAACCGACCGGCTGCTCGGCGTTCGACCGGGAGGCGATGTTACGATTTACTTCGACTCGCCCGGAGGCAGCCCGTACTGTGCGGTTTCGCTGATGACGCTGATCAAGCTGCGCGATATCAAAGCTACGGGCATCGTCACGGGCGAATGCTCCTCGGCGACACTCTGGCCGTTTGCCGCTTGCCGGCGGCGGATCGTGACGCCGTTCAGCGTGATGCTGTTCCATCCCATGCGCTGGCAGAGTGAGGAAAATGTCGGACTGGCAGAGGCGGCCGAGTGGGCCCGGCATTTTGGGCAGCTGGAGCAGGACATGGATGCGCTCTTGGCGCACTTGTTTGGCGTTTCGGCCGAAATGATGCGCGCGTGGATCAACCCGGGACGTTACGTATCTGGCCGCGAATTGGCGGCCGCGGGAATGGCGGAGATGGTCGAGCTGGATCAACTTCACCGAGTTTCGTTTGATCGGTTGCTGCTGGAGAATAAGTCCGGCAATTCGAATGGTGCCGGCACAGCGGCGCAGATTCGCCGGCCAGCGAAAGCCCCGGCACGGCGGCGGAAGCGACGTGGTTGACGTCAAGTTGTAAGCGGCAGCGGGCGCTGGTCGATGGCCCGGCAGCACGCTCTTGCAAGTTCCACATCCTCCCCGCGCGGCAATAGCAGCGATTGGAGCCGGGCCCGCCAGATTACGCCCTTCTCCAAAAAGTCGGCGAAGAGCGACCAGGCTGTATGGCAGGACCCATCCATATTCCAGCTCAGACGCATTTCACGAAAATCGCTTGGCGGCATGATTTCCGCGTAACTGAAATCCGCCCCGGCTGGCCGGTGCAGGATGCAGCCCGCGCTAGTCGTGGGATAAAACACGTGATTGCCGGGGCTTAGCGCATTGGAATCGATGCAGTCGTTCGCCTGCGCTGACAGGAGCAATACTTCGGCCGAGCGCAGATCAGATTCGATGCTAATGCCTGGCCAAGTTTCGAGCAGGTGTGTTTGCACGGAAACGAGCAGCGACAACGAACAAGTCTGCTCGCCTCGATCGGCAGGATTTATTCGCCAGTAGATCTGCGGAGAAAACGGCCAGCCTTCGGTCGGAGCATAGGTGGCGACTAAATCGGCGCCGCGCACGTAGGCATCGGCAAGTGGCCAGGGAGCGCGTTGATGCTGTTGGCGGCTGTCGGATGAGTCGTCCGAACGCGTGACGCAGAGGATCCGTCCTGTGAATGAGCCTGTTCCCACGGATATTGCAGTCAGCCCAAGCTCTGGATGGGACACGTCGACGCGGCCAGACCATGGAGCGCGGCGTAGCTCGGCAGTCGGCGGTTGAAAGCACCACCAATCGGGCACAGTTGACAAATCGTCCAAGGTTGGTCTCCGGATGCTGCGGCGTTGACGCCTTCAAGTTGAGCCAGGCGGCTTACGGATTAACTGGTCGCTGAATCGACCAGTCCGAGGCGCGACCTCAAGTGTTGAATACAACCAATAAAAAACCCCGTCGAACACCACAAGGATGTCGCGACGGGGCCGGAACAGAGAAGAGGCCGTATTTCCGAGTGAGGGGATAAAGAGAAATCAGGCAATCGCCTGCCACAAACCTGTGGCTTTCCCGGTTAACACGTGCCGGTCTTGTTCCACTAACGATGATACCCATTTCGACGTGCATGTCTATAGTCGGCGAGCAAAAAGTTTGCTGGCTCGTAGGCCGGGTACCGCAAGCTGTTCATTAGTCCTTTCGCGGAAAGAGGTTACGACCTGTCTTGTCGGCCCAATTATCGCTTGGCTGGGCGTTCACTATTCAGCGCGAATCGAGTGATCCTAGCATTGGTTGCAACGGGGCCGAACGACCTCCGTATTTGTAGCGCGGCAGCGAGACGAGGGGCGTCGAGAAGAGAAAGGTAAAACACTTATCATCGCCAATATCCATGAATGGCCATTAATGAGAATTAGTGCTGATAAGTGTTCCAACACAAGTTGAACTGCCCGTTGCGTCACTACTCTTTGTCCGGCGCTTCCGCATGATCACTCAGAAGTTTGGTTACTCGATGCATTAGGGTGGAAAGCGGTGGCAGAACAGTTTATTGCCGAGTGTCTGAAGACATGTGAGGCGGCAGCGCGCGCCGGTGGGCGCGAGTTATTGGAGCGACAGGGGAAGTTTCAAAGCCGCGAAAAGGGGCCGGCCGACTTGGTGACCGATGCCGACGAGGCCTCGCAGGATGCGATCGCGCGAGTAATCTCCGTGCGATTTCCGCGGCATGCGTTTATCGGCGAGGAACACCCCGCCGGCCGTCCGGCGGCGGAACGAGCTGAATTCACGTGGATCGTAGATCCGCTGGATGGCACAACCAATTACGTTCATGGCTATCCGCATTACACTGTTTCCGTGGCGCTGGCGGCTGATGATCAACTGCTAGTCGGCGTTGTGTACGACCCAGTCACAGATAAGTGCTTTTCCGCTGCCGCTGGACAAGGCGCATGCTGTGATGGCGCGCCGATCCAAACGAGCGCGGTGACGAAAGTGAGCGAGGCGCTCGCTACGGTGAGTTTGCCGGCCCGGGCGCAGCGCGATTCGCCCGATCTCTTGGACTTCATCGAGGCATCGCTCGTGTGTCAAGCAGTGCGGCGTTCTGGTTCAGCGGCGCTGAATTTCGCATTCCTGGCCAACGGCGCGGTGGATGCGTTCTGGGCGCGGCACATCCATCCCTGGGACGTGGCCGCCGGTGTACTTTTGGTGCGCGAGGCGGGCGGGATCGTAACCTCGCGCGACGGCACGGGATTCGATTTGTGGAAGCCGGATTTTCTAGCGGCCGCCAACGGTGAGTTGCACGCAAAGCTTTTGCAAGCTCTTGGAACGGCCGCTCGATAGGGTCACGCTCCCTCCGCGCGTAGGGTAACAGCCCACGGTTTCGCCGGGCAACGCGCCACGGTAAAATGGAGGCACAAAACAGGCAAATTGAGCGCCCGTTTCCTGCCAAAGTTTCGACAAACTTGGCGCCTCGTCAATCATTCCGCAATCGCCGTTCGCTGCGGCCGATCGAATCATGCTGCCAGCGCCAATTGAAACAACGAACGGGCCGAGTGCATCCGGCACTTGCATAAAGCGGCATTGGCCACGGACGTGGAACATCGCCGTCGTATGCTGCTGTCTGGTATTTGTCGGAATGCGCTTTACTTGGGGGCAAGTCCCCTCCGGTCCCGGCTCGAGCGAGCCTGACTTGACGCAAGCGGACAGTACACCACCCGCACCCTCGATTGAATCCTCACATCCGAGCGGCCAAAGCGCGGCGCCGCCAACCGGCGCTGCGATCCAATATATGGGTCCGGATGTATACATCCTTCTCGACTCGGAAGGCCGCCCTCAACCGGTACCCGGCATGACGTATGAAGACTTCATGGCCGCCTGGAAGCAGCTGCAAAACGTAGGAACACCCAATCGCCAGCCTCGATTCACCATTGAGAGCGTCGAAGCGAACGGCGCCGTCCGCGGGCGCCATGCTGAGCTTCGCTTCGAAGCAACGGTCCATTTGCTGACCGATGAATCGGTCGAGGTGCCGCTGGGTTTGACAGGAGCCATTCTCGACGGCAGAGCGAAGTTCGATAGAACAGGATCCGATGACCTGGAGAGCGGCGAGCGCGGCGAGCCGCCGAGCGTTGAACCGTACCTAGATTACGACGTCGAGCGCGGCGGCTTCGTTGCGAGGCTCGCCGGCCATGCAAATCAACGGCATACCGTGTCGCTCCACTTGCTCGTACCTCTGGCGCGCGAGGGGACGAGCACCACGCTGACCTTGGCTGCGCCGCGCGCGGTTTCATCGCGGCTTGCACTGAAGGTGGATTCTGCGATTGCCGACGTCAGCGTCGTCGGCGGCGCACTAACTGGTGAGGATCCGCTGCCGGACGGCACGAGGATCACCGTCGAGGGCATCACAGGGCCGCTTCGCTTGAGTTGGCGTCCGACGGATCCAGAAGCACAGCGGTATGCCAGCGTGCTCAGCTCGGAAGGCGCGATCCGGGTTTCGGTTGACGGGCGTAGCGTGCGTACCGACGCGCGGCTCACGGTTCAAAGTTTTGGGGGCAGTTTTGATCGGTTTCGTGTGCGGTTGCCGGCCGGGGCGCAGCTGGTCCAGGGCGCGCGCGGGCCCGAGGCGGACGAAAATCCAGATTACCGCGTTTCTGTGGAAGAGAGTTTGCGAAGCGATGTGAATCCGCCCAACGAACAGGGCCAGGTCGTCTTGGTTGAATTTCCTGCAATGCAGCAGGGGCCGGTGACCGTGGAACTCTCGACCGAACAGCCAATCGGTTTGGGCGACGATCTTGCTGCAGAGTTGTCGGGATTCGACGTTCTAGGCGCCGTGCGGCAATATGGGGACGTGGCTTTGCAGGTTGCCGGCGATTGGCAGGCCCGCTGGGATCTCGGCCGCTATGTCCGCCAGGTCGACCCCAGCGAAATCGATCCACAGTTGCCGCAAGCCGATCTCACCGCGGCGTTCCAATACGATCGTCAGCCCTGGTCGCTGCGCGCGCGGATTGCGTCGCGGCAATTCCGCGTTCTGGTTACGCCCATGTATGAGCTGGAGTGCACTTCGGATGAAGCTCGTCTCGCCGTACACTTCACGTATCAGGTACTGGGCGCACGTGCGTTTGAATTTCGTGTGAACCTGGCTGGCTGGGAATTGACGGCCGATCCGGTGGAATCGGCCGGTCTTGTCGATCGCGATCAAATGGCGGTGACCGATGATGGAATATTACTTCTGCCACTCACACAGGGATCCTCGCGCCGGGCTGAAATCACGTTTTTTGTCAGGCGAGCGATACCGCGCGCGGGACTGCGGATCCGCCTGCCACTGCCGGTGCCGATTGCCGATTCGATTGGCACCGGCGAGTTAGTGGTCGCACCGGCCAGCGACGTCAACCTGCTGCCTGATTTGGCGAATTCGATCGGATTGGTGGCGATGCCCCTCGTGGAACCAGTCGATTCTCCCGGGAGCGAAACGGCTGCGGCGCAGCAGTTTCGAGTTACCTTACCTGAAGCCGTGTTTGCCGCGGATCGCGTAACTCGCACTCGCGAAGTTTCCAATGAGAGTGCAGCCCAGATTTCGTTTGAACCGTTCGACGTGCGTGTGGAACAACGGATCGATTATGTCGTGCGCTACGAACCGATCAAAGAATTGATGTTCGAAGTGCCGCAGGAATTGGCGCTGGATGAGGAGAATCTCGGCATCTACATAGCGCCGCAAGCGGGTCGCGTACAAAATGGGGCAAATTTGCTGGAGCTTCCCGTAAGCCTGGCTTCAACAATGGGTTCAGTCGAGTCGTCCGATTCGCTGGCGACGCGGCGCATGCGGGCAGTGCTTCCGAACCCGCGACTGGGAGAGTTTTCCTTGCAGGTTCGATATCGATTCCCGCGGCCGAATGTCGGCGCGTCAAATCGTCGCTGGCGATTGCCACTGGTTCGGCCCATAGATGGACGCGCCGGTGCGCAGCGCGCGGTTGTGACGTCGCCGGTTGGATTCACGCTGATGCTTGATGCGAAGTCGGATGACAGCTCGTGGAAAATGGCTTCGCCAGACGTAATGCGACAGCGAGATCCGTCGTACGAGTTTGTAGCGGATGGATCGGAAACATTTCTGCCCTTAGCGATCAACAAGGCCGTCATCGATACGCCCGCCGCGACAACCATCGAGCGCGCGTGGTTGCAAAGCTGGTTCTCAGGTGAAATGCGACAAGATAGGGCAGCTTTTCGACTTCGCACGACGGGCCCGCAGGTGACTGTCGAGTTGCCGCCCGAGGTCTCGCCAGAGGAAATTGAAGTGTTGCTGGATGGGCGAGCAGCAGACGTTGTTTCGCGAAACGCGGGAAGAGTCGTCGCGCGCCTGCCGCGAACGCCGAGCCATGCAGCGTTGCGATCGGCAGAGCCGGCGTCGCATACCCTCGAGCTACGTTATCGCCAAGCAAGCCGCAATTCGCTCGTGTCCTGGCATGATTTAACACCGCCGCAGGTCGTCGGCACGACCACTCTTTCAGGCGTGTACTGGCAGATCGTGCTTCCGGGCGATCGACACGTGGTTCGCGCACCGCGGCAAATGACTTCAGCCAGCCATTGGCAATGGCTTGGCAGTTTTTGGGGCCGGCGACCAATCCTCAATCAGGCGAAATTGGAGCAATGGGCGGGGGCTTCAACGCAGCTTCCCGCCACAGGATTGCACAACGAATACTTGTTCACGAGCATTGCGCCGCTATCGTCGATCGCGCTTGTGGTTGCGCCGCGCTGGCTGGTGGTGCTCGCCGCGTCGACGTGTGTACTGCTACTGGTTTTGGCGTGGATCTATCTTCCCATCCTTCGGCGAGTGCAAATCGTAATCGCCGCGGCAATTCTGGTGGCCGGTCTGGCAACCGCGTTCCCCATCCCGGCGCTGTTGTTGGCGCAAGCCTCGGTTCTAGGAGTTGTGCTGTCCGGGTTAGCGCTGCTCGTGGCGCGTCTTGTTGCGCGGCCAACGCGATGGCCTGTCGTGCTACCGGCCGGCAGTTCGCTGCGTCCGCCGATGTCCCGCGCGGAGTCAATTGTCATGCCGCCGGTGGCCGCGACTGCCAGTACTTCACCGACCATCTCGCTGCGCTTGTCGGAATCCGAATGAGAATGAGCGCTCACTTGTTCATGAAGCTCGCCGGCGGAATTGCCATAAACGGTGCCGTTTTTCGAGCCGCAGTCGCAACGTGCTCGATTTGGTTGTGCGAGTTGGGAAACCTGGATGCTGCGCTTCAAGCGCAACCGGTAAAGGGATTGGTGACGGCGCAGGCATACCATCGGGTTTTCGTGCCGGCCGGCAACGTCGATGCATGGCCGCGCAATGGTGAGAAGTATATTCCTATTGAAACGCGGGAATTCGAGGCGCTCGTCACGGCGGCAAACCGCACGGCGCATGGCACGCGCGCCGGCGCGACAATCGTTGAAGCGCGATACAGCGCGCGCCTGGAGGGCGATCGGCTGGTCGCCGGTCGAGGCCAGTGGACGATTGAAATGCACGACGACGTGCCGGCATTATTGACGCTCGGCGACATATCGCTAATCGTGCGCGAGCCGCGCTGGAAGGATGATCGCCCGCTGCCGGATTACGCCAACTCGCATAAGCAGGCGCGGCTGGGCATTTGGGGGGCCAGCGGCGAAGCGCCTGACCAATGGGGGCTGGAAGTTGAGCGTTCCGGAGTGCTTGAATTCGAGTGGCATAGCCCGTCTGCTGTGGCGCCGGACGGCTTGGCCTTTGAGTGGCGTATGCCGGCGGCGAACGTAACACGATTAGCGCTCGATTTGCCGGAGGGAAAATTGCCGGTCGTTGCCGGCGGGGCGGTTGTGGAATCGCGACGTCTTGCCGCGTCGGACGGAGCAAACACTGACATCCGCTGGCGATGGGAAATTGCGCTCGAGGCGTCGAACGCTACCGTGCTGCGAATCGTGGATGTGGGCGGTGCGGCGGGCGATATGTCGTCCGGATTCGTCCTGCGCGAAGACTTGGCATATCAAGTGACTGAACGTGGCTTGGAATTCGAAACCGTTCTTGAATTTGATGAATTGCTGCCTCAACTGCGCGAAGTCGCGGTGCCCTTGCCACCGAATGTTCAGCTAATGTCCGTCCACTCGCTAAATCAAGAGCTGCCGTGGCATGTAGTTTCATCGGAATCGTCGCCCGATGCCAGCGCAGTTTTGGCTCTCCCCGCTGCATCACCTCACGAGCCGCTTCGTATTATATTGCGCGCGTGGCAGCCGCTTTTAATCGGTCAGGAATGGCGATTGCCAAAGTTGCGTCCCACCGGCGCGCTTTGGTCGGCCGGCAAGATGAAATTAGTGGTCGCACCCACACTCGTCGTGCAGCGACTGAAATCGACCGGGTCCCAACAGACCGGTGTACTTCAATCCGTTGAAAATGGCGGCCACTACGAGACTCATTCGTTCGCGGCCCATTCGGCGGAGGCAGCGTTGGAGATCGTTGTCGCGCCCAGCGCAGCGATAGTTACGGCTCAGCTCTTATCGTCGCTGGCGCTGGCTGAGACGGACGTGAACGGCAGCCTGAGCACACGTTTGCGTGTCTCACGTGGCAACTTGCACAAGTTGTCGGGTGAGGTCGCGCCGGGTTGGAACATCGAGTCCGTGGAAATGGAGCCGTCCGACGCGCTGGGTGAATGGTTTGTCGAGCGCAAGGACGATGGCAGCGAAATCGAGATTCAGCTGGCTCCGGCGGCCGGATTTGAAGACGAACTGACGGTGATCGCCACCGGGCGGCTGCAGGGCACCGGTTTAACTCAAGCACTTTCAACGGATATGCTGCGGATGATCCGTTGGCGCGATGTGCGCGTCGACGAGCATCTTCTTTCATTTCAGACAGTCGAGCCGTACGTCGTTGAGCCAATTGGTGGATTGCCTCTGTACGTCCCGCAGCGGTCCGGCGCGGATGCACTCGGCGCACTCGAGGGGTCGGAGGTCGCTGGCGTCCGATTCGACTTAACGGCACCCCCTCATGAAGCCGCTCTGCGAGTGGCCGTCAAACGCGGACAATACGAAGCCGATATCTGGGTCGACGCGACCTATGTCAATGACGAACTTCGACAGGAGTTTCACATCGTCGCGCGTCCCAAGACCAGTAATATTGACCGGTTACTGATTTTTGCTACGCAGCCGCTGGGTGATAGTGTGCACTGGATTGAGCGGCAGAGTGGCACGACGCTCGTCGCGGAGCGTTTTCCCGCCGACAGCCGGCGGCAGTCAACAGTGCCGCCGCACGGCGAAACCTGGTTGGTGCGCTTGCCGCATCCGACGGGCAAGCCTGTCGAGATTGTAGCGTCGCTGAATTCGCCCTGGCCCGGTCGCAAGGAGTTGCCGTTGATTTCCGTGCCCGAGGCTATCGATCAGCGGGGGCGCGTGCTGGTGCGCGGCAACCCGCAGCTCCGGCCCCTCATTGAGGCTAAGGCGATGCCTGCCATTCCGTTGCCGCTCGAATCCGAGCTGCAGGGTACACTGAATCAACCGAGGTCCATTATTTGCGCCTATCGTTACCAACCTGCGGACTGTCTTTCGCTGAATGATCGTCCAGTTTTATGGCTTGAGCCGGCCGGCTTTGCAGGCCTTTACCCAATCATCGCGCGTCGCGTCGAGATTGAGTCGTTTTTCATGCTGGACGGCCGGACTGTGCATCGAGTGGATTACCATTTGGAGCACGAGGGAGCGCGCCGACTTTTGATTCGGCTGCCAGCTAGCTCGAGGCTGGTTTCTTTGTCGCTTGGTGACCAAGTTATTGAAGTGCCGGCTGAGAATCGCTTAGCGGAGCCGATTTCGGTGGCGCTTCCGCGTGAAACGGGTGCGTCCGTATTGACGGCGCATTTTGAAACGCATGGGCCGCGGCTTCGGTCTGGAGGGCAATTGCAGCCTTCGCTGTTGGATACGAAGGTTCCGCTGTTAGCTGGCCACTGGACGGTTTGGCTTCCGGCCGAGTTCTCAGCACTTGGTGAGGGAGCGACGTCACTGGAGTCGAGGCCGAATGTACGCCAACGGTTGTTTGGACCGCTGGGTCGACCGCGCGATACGGACACGTTGAACCTGTTCCGCGCCACGGCTCGGAGTGGCGCTGCGGCAAGAGTCGACACGTTCGCCGCGGTGTCAAGTCCAGTCCAAGTTGATGGCACTACGGCGGCTCTTGCCGGGTGGCGCGCTCACACGTTTTCTTTTGTCGCCCAGGGACCAGCTGGAGTGAGGGTGACGCGGCCGGCCGCCACCATTTCGTGGTCGATTGCGATATTTTTGATATGCGCCGCTTCCGGCAGCTGGGTTTGGCATCGACGTCGAGAGGCGTTTGTTGGCTTACTCGCCGCGGCAGCTGGCCTGGCTTTACTGCTGCCGGCGGTGTTCAGCCCGCTGGCGACCGGTGCATTCATTGGACTTTTGTGTTCACTGCTCGTACTCTGGCCGGGCCGACCGCTGATTGAAGAATCGCCCACGAAAACCTGGAGTCGTCCAGCAACAGTTGCAGCTCGGATTGTTCTCGTCGTTGTGATCAATGTTGCGGCGCTGTTGTGCGGCGCTGTGGCACTTGGTCAGTTCAGCGGAGGAACGAACAAAGCCGACGACACGGAAGCGATAAGCGATGATCGGCAGTCATACGATTCGGCCATCCACCGTGTGCTAATTCCCATGGACGCTAACGGTCGCGCCGCCGGGACCAAGACATACGTCAGCGAACGATTCCTGCGCGAGCTGCATGCTCGCGCGCCGGCGGCCTATCGGCAGTGGATCTTACTTGGTGCCGACTATCAAGGCGAGTTGCGAGAGCGCGCGGATAGCGACGAGGTCGCCGTCGGCGATTGGACCATGACATTCCTTATCGAAGTGCTGGCTCGCGATACGACAATTGTCCTGCCGCTGGAATATGACGAAGCGGTCTGGGCCTCCACTGCACTGCTGGATGGAATCCCCGCGCCGCTTATCTGGGACGAGGGTGGTCGCGGCTGTATGCTGCAAGTTGCGGAACCCGGACAACACGAATTAGTGATTCCATGCGTCCCGAGATTCGCGGAGGTGGTCGGCCGAAACCAAATTGAATTGACAGTTCCTCCGCTCGCGGGCGCCACGGTGCATTTGCAGCCTCCCAGCGGACTGGATGGTGTAAATCTATCGGGAATGGCGGTGGAGCAAATAGATGGTGCCCGCGGCGAATTGGTGGGTGAGCTAGATGGATCGGGTCGCATCACGGTGGATTGGCCGCGTGTTTCGGCTAGTGACGAAAGTGCGGCAGGTCCTCGCGTGACGTCGCTGCAATGGCTGCGGATTGGTGTTGACGAGGCCGAGTTGGATACAAAATTCATTGTCGAAGGAGGTGGGCGCCAGCCGGAGACTGTGACACTTAAGGCCGACAAGCGTTGGGAATTGCAGCAGCGCAACCTACCGGCAGACATAGTGGCGGAAAGCGACGGGAGCCAAACGATTCGGGTTTCACTCCCCACGAACGAGGCGGATGGCCATGTTGTGTCACTGAGGTGGCGGCTGACTGAGTCGCCCGCGCCGGGCCGCTTCCGGCCACCGCACGTCGAGCTTACATCGTTGCCTGTGACCCAGCGTTGGCTCGCCGTTTCCAGCGCTTCGGCTCTCAAATTTGAAGTGGTCGATGGTGAAAACGTTTCTCCGGGAACGGCCAACGAATTCATGGCAATGTGGGGCACAGGTCTCGGAGTGATTCCGCCGGAAGTCGTTTTGGCCAACCTGGAAGCCGCGCCCAACCTGGCCCTGGCGATTGAGCCTCGCGCCGCCGAAACGGCAATCGATGGTTTGCTTCATGCGGCCGCCCACAGCGATGGCCTGCGCGTGCAGTATAAAGCCACAGTCATTCCAGGTGGAAACGATCAATTTCAACTCGCGCTTGAAGTATCCGAGAACGTTACGATTGACGACGTCGTCTTGAGCCAGAGCGGACGGCAAATTGCCTCGCGCTGGGCGCGCGACGCTAACGGGATTCTCACAGTCTTTTTCAGCCGGCAGTTGCAAGAGCCATACGAAGTTACCATAACTGGCCAGGTGCCGCTTGCCACAACCGGCACTTACGAAGTTCCCCGATTCAACGTGGTGGGAAGTGCGGCGACTGCGCGCTTGCAACTTTATGGAAGCGATGATGTTGGTGTCCAGCTTACGGGCGCGAGTGGACAAACGGCATCTGCTGCTTCGACGCTCGAGCCACCGCCGGCCGGCTGGACCGCCGTTGCCGCCGGCGCGTTCGAGTTGAGCCTGGACTTCATGAAATCGGCGCGCATTCACGTTGAGCCAAATCGCGTCGATAGTGTCGGGCGTACTCATACAGTCTTGTCGCGCGAGGCGGATGGCTGGTGGGCAACATTCGGCTGCCATCTGAAAGTTGAGCAGGGAAGAATGGGATCGCTTAAGCTCTTGGCGCCTTCGACCTGGAAAGTTCCTATCGCCATTGAGTCGAATGTTGGAGCGGCACTAGAGACGCATGCGTTGGACGACCGACAGACAATCGTCTCCGTTCGGTTTGCAGAGCCCCTCGAGCCGGGGCAAGAACTGGACTTCGAACTTCGAGGACGTGTGGCGACTGACTCGGCCTCAACGCCTGCGGTTCCGGAAATCAGTCTGGCAGCCGGGCTGCGCGGACCGCGCTTTGTTTCCGTCCCGACGTTGATCGATTCGCAGCCAATCGCCTGGAACGAAACGGGCGTAAGGCAGACGGAATTGCCGCGCGATTTGCTGGTGCCAAAGGGCGGTTCGAATTGGGTGACGTACGAAGTGATGACGAGCCCCTTCCAAATTGCGCTCCGGCCGGTTGTTGTCGAGCAGCCGCACGCGACGGTGCGGCTTGTGGACACGTTCGTGAAGGCCGGCCCGCTTGGCAGCCGCCTGGTGTATACGCGCATGGTCGTGGTTTCACAAAACCTGCCTGAATGCACTCTGGAGCTTCCGCGGGACCAGGAGCTGTTGCGGGTAACTGCGGATGGCCGTCCCGCAGGCGTTCGCCCGCAGGGCGAATCCCAATGGCGGCTGACGCTTGGCCCAGCCCAATTGCCACAATTCATCGAAATCCTTTCCCGCGCGGTTTCCGACGGCGCCGCAAGCGCGGGCCGCATCGAGCTCAGTCGCCCGCGCTTGCTGATCGAGGGCGCGCCGATCCCCGTTGAAATGAGTTTGTGGTCGTTTAGTGATTTCGGGAACACGGGCGACGCCATGATGTCGGGGGCGGACCGGGTGGATCGAGCGCAGCAGGCGGCATCGAGGCTGGACCGGTTGGTAAGCATTTCGGAAGCCGCCACTCCAACCGCTCTCGAAGCGTCGTTTCCAGACGGTTACAACTGGTACTATCCATGGGCCACCAGGCTCGTCGAATTGCGTCGTGAAATGTCTCAGACCATCGCGCAATCGGAGGACGCGACTGCGAGTGCCCAGGTCACGTCCGCGACCGAAAATGAAATTGCACAGGCGTCTGACCGGCTTGATGCGTGGCTCGAAACCTGCGATGCGACGCTGGTCTGGTCCGACTTGGACCCGTCCCCTCCGGCCTA
>DATFGJ010000719.1:0-11557 GCA_035249585.1 Lacipirellulaceae bacterium | reverse complement strand
AACGCGGCCGAGGGCTTCAATGAGCCAGCCGTCTCGGTGCATAGTGTTGCGCCAGATCGAATCGCTTCTCGTGTGATTGCTGCGTCGAACGTCTGACGCGACAGTGCAACCCGACGACATATATCGATCTGCGCTACCGATCCGCCACTTGCGAGTCGTATTTTTTGAAGTGCAACTCCTCCGCACTTCGCTGGCAGATCTCCCAAGCCAACTTGCTCAAGCACGTCCAGCGCGGCGCCCCCGAGACAGCCGCCGCATACTTTGCTTCGAGGCAGTTGCGACTTTTCAACGAGCAACACCTGCCGGCCTTCACGTGCAAGTTGCCGAGCTGCAATTGCTCCAGCCGGGCCGGCTCCAAGGATTACGACATCCCATGGATCCTGCCGCATTACCACGTCTAGCCAATCTTTTTCACTCATCAGGTTCAATCTCTTTGCCTGACAACCATTAATCGCCACGGCCACGCTCTGTGGACCGTCGCGTCGGCTAGACCCGCGGCAACACAAAGAGTGCGCATTTCGCTAACCGTATATGCATTGGCAACGGATTGCGGCCCGTCATGTCTAACCACCGGCGAGGTAGTAAGCATGCGGCACGCCAATTGTGCCAATAGGTAACCAGTTGCACTTCGGCGCAGGTCATTTGCCAGCATCAAGCGCCCGGCGTCTGCCATTTTCCTAAGCAAATTGGACGCCTGGTCAACCGTCAGGTGGTGAAGAAACAATGAACACATGACGATGTCGAATCCATCCGGAATGGACTCACAAAGCACATCGCATTGATCAAATGCAATTGAGCCGCCCGCAGGATGACATTGATCCGTAGCATATTCACATGCAGTAGCGCTAACATCGAGCCCGAGAATCCGTAGTTCCAGGCCTCGCTTTTGGGCAAGCTTCCACACTCCGAATGCTACATCGCCGCCGCCGCTCGCAATGTCCAGCACACGCAGACTTGATAATTTGCGCGAGTAGCAGTAGGCAGTTAATTGCTTGAAGATCTGATGGCAAACACCGCTGGCAAGGTTAAGACGTCGCAACCCGGCTAATGCGCAACGATGCTTATCCCGATTCAGCCAGGGTTGGTCCATAATCTCGGGCCGATAATCCCGGCTTTTCAACCGAATACGTGGCGCGAGAAGACTCTTTAACAACATTAGACGCAAAATCGGCGATCGAGACTCGTCAGCGCAAACCACCTCGGGCCTAGAGATAATCCGTCAGCCAGAGTCGTGCTGGCAACTGTTGCTTAACGTGGCATAATGCAGCCGCGGTGTAGCCCGTTATCTGGTCCTATGAGGAACGTTCCCCATGAAGCTGCCTAAGAATCTCGGTATGTTCTTACTGGCCGTCTGGCTCATTCTGTGGGGACTACTGACGGCGCCATTCCTTAATATCAGCTTCAATCATAGCGGCGACCTCTTGGCCCTGTTAGCCATTGTGGCCGGCGTGTTGCTTCTAAAGTACCGCTAAATGACCTGAAAGTGGCGGCGAGCTGCCCACTCTGGGATGTGAACCACAGAGTGCAGGTGCCGGCTATTTCAAGCAGTGCCCGGGCTGAGGCGCCTATGTTCCGCGGACGGTTTGCCGGTCAACTAAGCAGTCGCACGTGTCACTTCGTATAAGAGTTTGGCACCTGGTCCGGATGTTGATCGTTGATTGCCGGCTCTACGAATTGCGCAAAATCCCCTACGCCTCTGTAAGATTTCACGCTGAGCCGTTATTCTGTTTGGACACTGAAATCGCTTGCAATGGCGGGCCTCATTCAAACTATAATGCAGCGTGTGACAGCGGATCGTGAGCCAGAGCTTTTTAGAAGTTGCGGGGACGTACGCGCAGATCCGTCCCTTGTCCTCATGAGAAAGGCGGTGATCGCAACGGGAGGAGAGTATTGATCGGGAGCGGTCGAGTTCCGCGCCGCGGCTCCCTAATCGAAGCGATTGTGCTTTGGCAGGATTGCGGCCTGACTAGAGAAGTGCAGGTAATCTGGGTCGACACCGTGGTTTCTGTTTTTGGAGGGAAGATTTAATGAAGCGACTACTGATTGGTTTGATTGTGATGTTATGCGTCACATTGCTTTGGACCACGTCTATCGACGCGGCCAATGTTCAATTCGACGCCAGCACCAGCAGCGACTTCACGGTCGCCACGAATTGGGCGGACGACAATCCGCCGACGGCCGATGGCGACGTTCACTTCATCGATAATGGCCTGGCGGCCGATCTGACGGGAACCGCCACGGTCAGCCACGTGGTAGTCGGCGACGTAGCGGCCGGCACGCTTAATGTGAACGGCGGTACGCTGAACATCTCTGGCATCACTGGCTTTCCAGGCTTGGCAGTCAGTAGCTTTTTCAGCAATCACACCGGACTTGGAACTGTCAATATCACCAATGGCGGCACAATCAACATGACCACCGACAACCCCGGCACCGCCAAAAGAGACGCCGGCTTCGTCGGTGACCGTGCTGATGGCACGCTCAATATCGGGCCAGGTTCGTCGCTCATTTCCCCCGACATCATCTGGCGGATTGGCCAGTTCGGCGGGCCGTATGGCGACCCCCCGCACGAAGCCGACGGCATCGTCAATGTCCAAGGCACGTGGACGGCGGATACGATCTTCTTGGGCCCGAGCGGCGGCGATGGGGAAGTGAATGTCTCGGGCAACGGCTCGGTGTTCACCACGCGTGGGTTTGATGCGCGGGCCGTTGGAGGAATGAAACCATTCCATTCGGCCATCATCCGCTTGACCGGCTCGAATGTGTCGTGGAGTTCCGACGACATCCTTCTTGATCGTCAAGGCACAGGAATAAACCAGCAGCCGCGAGACCATGTGATGTTTATCGCCGACGCCGGCGGCGTTTCGGAAATGGTTTCCCGCGATGCGCTCCTGTTCAACGATGCCGAGGTCACGGTGGACCTGACCAACTACCATCCCCTGGTCCCTGGCGAACGTCTCCTGCTGTTTGACGCGCGACCCGGCCAGCTCGCCAATGGGCACCTGTTTGGCGTGTTGAACGTGCTTGGCGTGCCCAGCACCGCCGGATATCACTTGGTTTATGAAGATGATGCGACAGGGGATATTTTCCTGGCTGTCCCGGAACCGGCGTCGATCGTGTTTTTGCTGCTCGGCTTTTTGAGTTTGGCGCTCAATCGGCGCCACAACAACGAATGAACGGACAGCTGCTTAAACGTCCGACTCCGTGAAAATTAGTGAGCGGTCAGCCGCGGAGGCGGCTGACCGCAATTTCATGGTCAGCCGGTCGCTGACCGTGATAATTCTAGAATGGAGCTTCTTATGAGGATCATCCATGCTGGCCGTCCGGCAGCACTTTTTGTTTGCTTGTTGCTCGCTGGCCGGGCATCCGGCCAGATCCAGCACATATTCTTCGACACGACCGGCGACTTTGGCGTCGATGACAACTGGAGCGATCCCGCGAAGGCGCCGCCCGAAAAACCGCCCGGCATCGGCTTGGAACACTTGACCTATTGGTATTACATCAATGGCAATCGCACGGCCACGATCTCGGCCGGCTCGCCCAATGGAAGCCACTTTGAGGTGCAGCATTTTTTTACGGGCGATTCGCCGACCGGCCAGGTCCCCACACCCGGCACGCTGATTTTTGAAGGTGGGCCGGAACCGGCACCGGGTGAGTTTGGCGCATCGCTCACCGTTCTTGGCACCAATCGGTTCATCGTGGGACAGCGATGCAACAACTGGCAAGGCGGCAGCGACCCGTTTGGCGCCTGCGGCGGCGGCGGCACCGTGACTATGAACGGGGCATCCGACTTGCTCGCCGATGGCATCGTGGTCGGCGAGCGCGATTTCGGCTCTCTCTATATTGGACCCGACGCCCGCGTGCGCAGTGGCTTCATCACGGAACAAGGCACCTTTTCGCGCCAAGACTTTCGCATCGGCAGCTTCGGACCTTCTCGCGGAGAGATTGAGCCGACTCCTCAACGCCTGGAAGGCGAAGGCATCGTGGAGGTCCACGGCCTGTTGATAGCCAATCGGATCATTATGCCGGAGTCGGGCGCCTCGGGCGAGTTGCGCCTCATGCCGGGAGGCCGTGTCGATATCCGGAGTATCGACCTGGCGATTCAAACTGACAAAGCCAGCCGGTCGTCAAAGCTGTCGATCATCGGGTCCGGTGGCAGTTTTAGAACGATCGCAGGCACCTTTGGCGCCAATCACTCGACGGTGACATTGTCCTTCACACCTGACGCGAATGGAGTCACACCAATTGTGGTAGGCGCGACGGCTGTACCGTTAGGCGACTATAATCAAAATGGAACGGTCGATACGGCCGATTATGTAACATGGCGCAAAACACTTGGATCCACGACAAATTTGAGAGCGAACGGCGACAATACGGGCACCAGCATGGGCGTGATCGACGCGGCCGATTACAACATATGGAGGCAAAACTATGGAGAGGTTGGTCTGCGCAATCTGGCCCGGATTGAAATTGAAGGCGCCAATTTGGAGTTGAACCTCGACGCCTATCAATTCACTCCTCAGTCGAAGCTGGTGTTGATTGAGGGCGGCAGCAATGAGGAATTTGGTGATATGCTTATCGGGCAATTTGGCAACGTTTCGTTTATCGGCAATACGACAGCGGATGTGATTTACGATGTGATGAATGGCGACGTCTATCTCCAAAATTTCCAGCGAGCCGGCGGCGCCGTGTCAACGGCCGTGCCCGAACCAGGCTCGCTAGTAGCGGCCGCCCTATTGTTTGCCGCGTGCTGCGGACTCATGCGCCGTGCGCGGGCATGAGTCAATTCGCTCTGCATGCGCTTTTTCGAGGCAAACCACTCGCGAAAATAGAAGAACACGGGCAGCAGGGCGGAGAACGGTTGGATGCCTGGTCGCCGAACGCTGAAAGTGGTTCGCGCTAGCTGGGTGCGAGCCCATTGCTCCGCATTGTTAGCAGCAACCGTTTTGCTATGCCACGTGTCCCGCGGCGCCGGCGAGCCGCACCAGCTATCGCTCGCGCCGATCAATCTCTTGCCAAATGCGCCGGGCACGTACTCAATGCGTGACTGGCGCACCGTGGCAACTAATTTCGATGCGATGGCCTTTGACGTCAACGCGACCGGACAGTTTTTGCCGATCCCAGTGCGCGATGACACGCCTGAGTCGCCGTTTCTCGATGTCGCCTACGAATTGCCTTCGTATGTCGGCGACAATCGGTTCTATGGAAACGGGGAACCGTTCGCCGAAGGCATTCCCACGTTGGGCGCAGTCCTTGGCAGCACGCTGATAGGAATCGATAAGTCCGCCGGCCCGTTCAATTGGGTATCGATGACGCGGGAGTATTACATCAATCGCAACAATGAATTCATCATGATGAATCGAACGGACTCAGCTTCCGGGCACTCCGCATGGTATGACATTTTTCCGAACATTCTATTTTACGCGATCGCTGACCGTTATCCCAACGAAACGTATCTTCATTCGATCCAGAACGAGATCGACTCCCGGTTTTTCACCGCGGTCAACGTCATGACTTCCGGCGGAAATGCCCCGAATTTCAATTGGTCGGCCTATGACTTCTCCGATAACGTGCCGCGATTTAACGGCGTTTGGCGCGAGCCGAATATGGGACTGGGCATGGCATGGATGCAGCACGCGGCCTATTGGCGCAAGCGGAACTCCGATCCGGCCGTTGCCGGGGACCATCTCCAGGCCGTCGATTGGGCTCTGGCGTATTACGAAACGAGAACGACCAACCCGCATTACGAGGTGCTCACCGGCTTCGGGGCATACGCGGCGGCGCGGATGAACGCCGAGCACGGCCGCAATTACAATGTTCACAAGTATCTGGATTGGGTCTTCTCGCGCAGCGTGGCTCGGCCGGACATCATCATGATCAGCGGCGAACAGTGGGGAGGCCAAGATGTCGGCGGCCTCATGGGCGGCATGCGGCCATGCTGCACCAACCCCGTGCAGGGGTACGCGTTCGCGATGAATACTTACGTCGACGTGATGGCCGTCGTGCCCATCGCTCGATACGAAGACCGCTACACCCGGGCCATCGGCAAGTGGGTTTTAAACGCCGCCAATGCCGCACGGCTGTTTTACGGCAACGCACACGGCCCTCAGAACCAGTCCTCAGAATTTTGGACGGGCGATCCCCTGCACTCTATCGCTTACGAGGGGCTTCGGCATCATTGGCTGCCCGACCACCTGCTCGGACCGGACGAAAGCGAAGAGATCTACGCAGCCGGCGACCCGTTGACTTATGGCTGGGGTCCGCTCACTGATTTTGGAATCTATGGCTCCGCTTTCACTGGCGTTTTGGGATCGGTCATAAAAACCACCAACATCGAGAAGGTGCTCCAGTTGGATCTGTTGGCGACGGATTTTTATCGCGGCACGGCCCACAAGACCTACCTTTACTACAATCCCTATCCAACGGACCAGTCGGTGGCAATCGACCTGGGGAACGATGCCCCAATAGATCTGTATGACGCGGTTTCCAACCGCTTTTTGAAACGCTCGGCGGTTGGCCACACGTTTTTCAATGTCCCAAAAGACAACGCGGTGATGCTCGTGCTTATCCCCTCCGGCGGGACCGAAACACGAGTCGGCCGCCAATTGATCGTCGATGACATCGTCGTCGATTACAACGCGACGCTGCTTCCGGACAACTTGATTCGCAACCCCGACGTGGATTCGCCGCAGCTTGGTAGCGCAAGCGCGCCGTCGTTTTGGATCCGCAGTGCAAATGCGACTTGGAGCGACGATGTGGCGCTCAGTCCCACGCACTCGCTCGAATTGGTAGACAATAGCGCAAGTCGCTCCGAAGAATGGCGCACGCACGCCACCGCAATTCCCGATGAGGAGGAGAACCGGACGCTCAATTTGCGCTGGTATTGGAGTTATGATGTCCAGCCCGGCGCCGAGTTTCGCGCGAGGCTGCGACTTTCCGATGAACCGGTTACCGGCGTTAGTTTAACCGGTTCCGTGATGGAATTCGACTTTACAATTTCGGGCGCCAACACGGATTTCGAGATCTTTGAAACCTCGATTGCGATTGCCGACGCGATACGCTCGTTCGACGTAACATTCATCACCGGTGGCGCGCTGAGCGCGATGGGACGGCTATACATTGACGATATTTCCGCCGCTATTGTGGCTCCAATTCCACTAGCCGGCGACTATAACGATGACGGGATTGTGGATGCCGCCGACTATGTTGTGTGGCGCAAGAATGACGGCACCCACGAAGACTATGACGACTGGCGGACCAACTTCGGCCGAACAAGCGCAAATGGCCAAGTGCTGCCTTCCACCGCACCACGTTCAGCCGTCGTCCCAGAGCCAGCCACAAGCATTCTGCTCGTGCTGGCAATCGCCATTAATTTCTCTCGCCGGCGCCAGCCTGTTGTAATTTCATTCAATTGAGAGACAGCTTTATCCAGCGTAAATGAGCGGCCGCTCGCTCTGCGCTCAAAGTCACAGCGGCGACGCGCGCAGAGCGAGTCTTATGCCAAATGGCGCAAAGTCAGTTCATGACTATGCTGAGAAAAAAGCCGCGCAAAAGCGAATTGTCCAAGCTCTTTTCGGCTTCAGGAAACAGCACGGCGGAACGGCGCAGTCCAGTCAGGCAAGGGCTCGGCAAATATCGGTTGTGCGAAGCATCAGACGGCAAGACGTCGAGCCGCGAGGCTGATGCGGGAAGAGTATTTCCGGCTTTGCCAAGTTTCGCTGAGAGGTTACGGCGCCGGCTTATTGATGTGCAGGTTCGGACTTCTGCTCCTCGCTCAGGCGGCGATAGTATTCTTCAATTTCCCGTTCGTACTTGGGAAGAAATTCGTCCGAGAATGACTGCATCATTTGCTCGCGCGTCCGCTGCGGAAGATGGCCCCATAATTGGTTTGACAGTTCTTCTAGGTCGGCCTTGTCGACAGACTTCCCACCGGCGTTGTTGAGGCGGGTTGTTGAGTCCCGCGCCGCAGTTTGACCTTGGGCCGCTGCGCCATGCGAGTTCGTGGATATGGCGTGTGATTGCTGGCCGGAGCTGGGCGGCTGATCGCCAGGGGGGCAGTTCCCACCTTGGCACTGCTTTGAAAGCTCCGCAATCAATTGGTCGAGCTGGTCCACGACTTGCATTTGGACGCTTGCGGCTTGATCGAGCGGGGCGGCGCTGCGTGAAGCAAACTGTTCGCCGAGCAGCGACTCAGCCCGCTGCATGCCTTGCCGAACGCGAACCAGTGATAATGGCCCTGAAGTCTGGCCGATGTCCTCGCCCAGGTCATCGTAACGCGATACGGCATCACGTAAATTGGCCTCACTCTTGGAATCCGAATTCGGATCAGACTGGGGCGCTGGCGCGCTCTGCCGAGCACTTGGCGTCAGGTCGTTGAGCAACTGATTTCCGAGTGATTCACTGCCGCCGGCCGGAGGCGACGCGCTAGATCCCGTCTTAGCTGCGGCAGCGACCGACAATACCGATACGGTAAGAAAGGCAATGAGTAAGTGCATGCTATAGCTCACGAAGTAGCGAATGCCCAAAAAAATGGGTCCAGCAATTATCGACGAACAACTATGAACCAACAAGGCACAAACGACTACTGTGCACCCTGTTCATTATCGCGATTTAGCATCTCGTCGACCAGCTTGGACAATTTGCCCTGCTCGGCTTGCAATTGCCGTGCCTCGCGCGACAAGTCGCTTCGCTCGTCCTCGCTTGCTGATTCAGAAAGGCCTTCTACGCTCGCCTTGAACTCCCGGGTGCGCTCATTCAAATCGGCTTGCAACATGCGAAGCATCTTTACTTCCAGGAGCTCGAACGTGGGCCGCCGCCTCGGCTGTTGGGTTTGTTGGGCCGCCGGAGATTGGGATTGCTCCACCGGATCATTTGGCGCGGCCTCGCTAGCCGTCTGAGCGAACGCCTCGAACATGCCCTCCAGGCGCGCCAGCGCTTGCCGCTCGGCGTGCTCGGCACTCGGGCCGGTATCGCCGTTCTTCAAGAGTTTTGCCGCGTCGTCGAGCCGTCGCTCGGCGTCCTCGAGGCTGATGCGCACTGCCGCCAGACCGTACAGCAGTTCGCCGTGTTCGCGGGCCAGTTGAGCCAGCGCGCGCTCCTCGTCGGCAAGCCTTGCAACGCGCTGCCGGGCGGGATCCTCCGGCGCCTCATCCGGACGCCGCAAAGCCTCAATTTCTATCGTGTCGTTAATAACCTTTTGTTGTCGCTTGACCAACTCCCCAAGCTCGTGTTGGAAACGTCGGACGAATTCCAGCGCCAGTTCGTCCTCCGCTTGCTGGCGCAGGTTGGCTAGCTGTTGTGCCGCCTGTTCCAAATCCTGTTCTGCGGCTTGAGCTGCGGCGCTAGAAGCAGGGCGCGGCGGCTGTGCCGGCGTACGATTCGCATCTGCGGCTCGGTTATCGAACCGCCGCGCCGCGCTGCGCGCGCTTTGGCCGGCACCCGACGCTTGCAGTCGATCAAGCTGCGCGGCCAGCTGCTCGATATTGCGTTGGAGCGCGTCTTGTCGCGTTTTAAGCTGATCATGTTGCTGCGCAGTTACGGCTCTGCCCTGCCCTTCGTTTTCGACGAGCCGTTTTCGGAGCGTGGCGGTCTGGCCTCGGAGCGCTTCGAGTCGCCCCTCAGCTTCACGCAGGTTCTCAGCCAAGCGTTCTTGGCCGGCTTCATTCTGGCTGCGGAGGGCATCAATTACCTGTTGCAACTTTTCGGCGATTTGCGCTTCGCGGGCAAGCGCATGGCCAACTCGGTTTTCGCTCAAATCGCGAATCGTTTCGCGCATCTCCGCGCCAATCGCCAGATCGCGAGCAAGCTCCACGGCTTCTAACGCCGCGCGCGCCTCAGCGACGTCCTCGCTCAATTGGCCAGTGAGGCCCTCGATTGCCCTTTCGATTTTTTCGTACCGTCGTGCAATCGCGCTCTGCCCAGCCGCTGCCTTGCTGAGCACAGTACGCTGCGAACTCGTCAGCTCGCTTATTTGCAATGGAAGTGTTTCCACGCCGATCTCCGCACCGGCAGCGTCGGCGTGCGCCAGCTGGTCTTTACGGAGTTCGACGAGCTCGCGCGCCAATTGGCGATAGTCGGCCCGGCCGGAAAGCTCATGAATTAGCCGTTTGAGCGTAGCGATCACGGTGTCCTGGGCCGCACCAGCAGTTGAAAGTAGCTGCGATATAGCCTTGCCCTCGATTGGCAAGGCGGCGTCATCTACTGATTTGTTGGCGGCAAGCAGCTCGCGCTCCGCGACTCTCAGCGGTCCTGCCGATAATTGACCAATCTCTTGTTCCAAGTGATCCAGCGACGCGCGCACGTCGTCGGCGCTAGTGACCCGGTTGATCACAATTTGTTCCAGCAGTGATGCCACGAGCGCCGGCACACCCTCAGCCGGATCAGCAATTGATTGCGTAACCCGCCGCTGGTTCAATTCGCTGATTCGAAGCGTATTGCGATCGCTGCTTTTCAATGCTGCCGCGCCGTCCAATTGAATTTGAAGCCCGCGCACGTCCTTGTGGGTACTTTCCTGAAGCGACAGTGCCCGCTCGAGCTGCCGTACGATTTGCGTCTGGAGATCTGCAAGGCGGGCCTCCAGTTCGTCGGCAGAAATAACGGTCATTCGACGGGGCGTGGGCGTGCGACCGACGCCGGGCCGGTAGTCGGAGGCTTCGGCGCGCAGACTGAATTGCGCGCCGACGGGAAGATCCAACGGTGCCAGATGCCAGGCGTGCGTTACGGTTTGGCTGTCACCTTGCATCCCGGGAGCGCTCGTAGTCGGCGAGGCAGCCTTGTCTGGGCCGCGATACAACTCGATTCTCGGTTCCGTCGGTACTTGCACCGGCTCTGATTCCGAACGATTGATCCGTTCATGCACGAGTTCGACTCGCTGAATCGCAAGGTTATCCTTTACGATGACTTCAATGGGCACGACCGCCTTCGCCGTGACGTACAAATCGCTCGTTGGTCGCACCCACGTTGCGGAGGGCGGAGGGTCCGGATGAACTCGTAAGTTCCAGCTGCCAATGACACTGCCGAGGCCATCGAGCCCTGCCAATTCAAGACGGTAAGGACCGCTCTTGGCAGCTATCCATTTGCCGGGCGCAATGCGGAAAGATCGGCGGTCCTTTCCTATTTTGTCCGCAACGACGGCGGCGGCAATTGATTTCATGCCGTCAAAGAGAATGCGGGCAGCGCCGAGTGGCTCACTGGCCACGCCGCGCACTTCGATCGCCGAGCCAGCGAGCACTTCAAGGTGGCGGTCGGACTCGACGGCCGGCAGTGCACTGTACGCCGGCGGGTGCACGACAACCGATAGCGATTCGAGCCGTGGCGGCTCGACGACTTCCACCGGGTGCCAGCGCATCGCGCGGTCATCGCCGCCGACGGCGCGAAAGGCGAACGATTCGCGGATGTTTTCCCGGCGCGCGATCATTTTGTCGCCCGCACGCAGCATCGGCTCTGAAAAATGTTCGGTCCCGCTACGGCCAGTGCTGCGATATTCGATGCGAACGTCATCGGGCAGTGGGCCGGTGGTATCGATCAATGTGACTTCAAAAGTTTGCCCGGCGGCCAGCCG
>DATFGJ010000718.1:0-2046 GCA_035249585.1 Lacipirellulaceae bacterium | reverse complement strand
GACGGCGGCGCCTATGCCGGCGATGCGCGGATTCCCGATCTGCCGTCCGGCGGCGAGCGGCTGTTGAGTTACGCGCTCGATCTGGAGGTTGAGGTCGCGCCAACGAGCGACGCCCGGCCGCAAAGCCTGGTCAGCGCGCGGATCACGAAGGGAGTGCTGGAAGCGGAGTTCAAACAGAGTCGCACCAACAGCTATACAGTGAAAAACTCTGGCGATGCCGCCAAGACGGTGCTCGTCGAGCATCCGATCGACCTGCAATGGGAGCTGCGCGCCCCAAAAGAGCCGGCCGAGAAAACGCGAGATGTTTACCGCTTCGCCGTGTCGGCCGAGCCGGGCAAGCCCGCGGAGGTCAAGATCGAGGAGCAAAACACAGTACGCCAGGCTGTGGCGATCAGCAATTTGAACGATGATGCGATTCATTTCTATCTAAGTGCGAGGGTCGTGCCCGAACCTGTCAAGGAAGCGCTGCGCGAGGTCTTGCGCCGCAAGTCGGAACTGGCTGAGCTGAATCGCCAGAAACAGCAGGTCGAGCAAGAGGTCGCCACAATCGGCGAAGAGCAGGCCCGCATCCGGCAGAACATGGAGTCAATCGGTCAGAATACCGACTTGTACAACCGCTACGTCACGAAATTCACCGAGCAGGAAGACAGGATCGAAAGTCTTCGCGAGGATGCCCGCGCGCTGGAGCGGCAAATTGCCCAAGCCCAACGGTCGCTCGATGAATTCCTGACGAACCTTGATCTCGATTCGGCCCCGGCTGCCGGATAGTGAAATCCGAATTCTGTTCGACGTAATAGGCTAGCGGTGGCTCGTCACGCCTACTTGCTGGCACATATCGAGGACCGGGCAGGTGGAGCACTTTGGCCGGCTGCCGGTGCAGACGTGCTTGCCGAACGGCACGAGCAGGCTGTTGAGCTCGATCCAGTAGTCGCGCGGCAGCGCCTCGTGGAGCATGGCCATCGTCTTTTCCGGCGTCGAAGCGGCGACATAGCCCCAGCGGTTCGTGACGCGGTGGACGTGAATGTCGACCCCGACGCGCGGCTCGCCGCAGGCGATGCCCAGAACGAGGTTCGCGCACTTTGGGCCGACGCCATGGAACGAAAGGAGCACGCCTTCGTCGCACGGCAATTCGCCACCGTACTCCTCCGCGACCCGGTGCGCAATATCATGAATTTGCCGCGCCTTGGCTTGGTGGAATGTGCTGTTGCGGATTAACCGGTCCAATTCCTCGGTGTCAAGCCGGGCGACTTCATTTGGCGTGCGGGCTTTAGCGAATAAGCGGCGCGCCGTGGGTATGGTGACTTCGTCGCGCGTGCGGATCGAGATAATGCACGCCGCGAGCACCTCGAACGTGGAGTCGAATCCATCGGCGGCCAGCTCGAAGAGCGCCGCTTTCGGAAACGGTTCGACCGCCTCGCGAATGCGACGCAAGGCCACGTCGATATTGAATCGTTTCTTTCTACCAGCGCGGCGGGGCGGAGGTTTTTGTGCCGGGCGAGCTTTGGTAACTGACCGAATCGCGTGACTGTTCGAAGGCATGCTAGCACTCGCGTCGTGTGTCGGCCCTGCACACGTTGCAATGCAAACGCGAGGCCGTGGGCACTTGTTTCAGTGCTAGCAGTGCAGGGATGTTTGGCGATTCAAACCCCCGCGACGCCGAGCTGCGACCTTGCGACAGTCAATTGCCGTCGCCACCAGTGGCGTCGTAAAGCGCGAACAGTCGTCGCATCGTGCCGACGTAGAGCGTGCCATTGGCGGCCGTCGGCGTGGCGTGGATCGGCTCACCGAGGTCAACGCGCGAAAGGACTTTGTAGTCTCGTCCGGCAGCCAGAACCCAGAAGTCGCCGCGCAGCGAGCCGACATAGACCTTACCGTCGGCGACCAGGGTCGAGCTCCAAATATCGCCGTCGGCCTTATGGATCCAAACTAACTCGCCGGTTTGGATGTCGATGCAGGAGACTTGCCGGCCGCAATCGGCGATGTAGGCCAGGCCGTCATGGATCGAAGGCGTCGACATGCAATGCCGCTTGAGCGGCGCCGCCCAGG
>DATFGJ010000717.1:0-2442 GCA_035249585.1 Lacipirellulaceae bacterium | reverse complement strand
TCCAGAAAGAGCTGGAAACTCCCTTGGGCCGTTCGTTACTGAAGGGCGATGTCAAAGACGGCCAGACCGTGGTCGTGGACTATGATCGAGTGAAGAGCGAACTGACGTTCAGGGCGCAAGCGTCAGCCGGTACGGCAGAGTCCCCTAACGGCGATTCAAGAGCAAGCGCGTCAGCGGCGTAGCAGATGTTTGAGCGGCGGAGAATCGCGAATGCAAGAATTTCCCGATTGACAGCGTTCATAAATGCGACCTCCGCCGATACCCAAGATGGTCGTCCGCACGTAGTTTCTGTTTGAAGTTGATATCGACGGGGACAGGATTGTGTTTACGACTCCACGAGTAGGTGAAGGCTCGCGCAGCCGCTATTCTTTCGAGATTCCCGAGAATGAAAGCGCCGCACGTGCGCAGTCATGAACCCGCGTCGAGGGACGATCAACCCAGGTAATAAATCAGACCGAAGGCCGCAAACACGAGTACCACGATCAGCAGTGCGTCCGGCTCGATAAAGCTGATCCGCTGCTCGGCATGATAAAGCTGCCCCATCACGGTGATCGCGATGACCAGAATCGCGGCAAAACACGTGACGACGTGCGCCTGCGACGCCACTGCCATGAGCGAGCCGTCATAGGCAAGATCTATCGGCGCTAACAGAAGCAGGTTAAACGCTATGCTACCAAAGACGTTGCCGACCACGAGTGCGAATGCGCGCATGCGAACCGCGGTGAGCCCGGCAACAAGCTCAGGGAGCGTCGTGGAAAATGGCAGGAAGACCGTCCCAAAAAAAGTGTTGCCCAGCCCGGTCAGCTCGGCCAGTCGGTCGGCGGAGCGCGCGAGTATGGGCGCCGCAACGAAGATCAGGCTCGCGGACATCAGGTAACCGATCAGCGGCTTGCGCACAGCTGCCCCTACACTGACGCGTTTCGCTTCCTGGCCCGCCTGCTTTGCCGCAAACTGCTGGTCAAAGAACACGAGTCGGAGGCCCAGGAAGTATGCTCCGACGACGAGCCAAAGCCCGATGCCCACTCCGCCGACACTCACGTTGAGCCGATCCGGGATGAACACGGCGATACCCGTGATGGCCAGCAAGGTCATGGCCATCGTCCCCGAAAGCGCGTGCGCCGCCGCCGCCCGCGACAGCATTCGCCCCCGCGATGGCTGCAGCATGTCGAGACCGGCCAGGACCAGCATGTTCATGAGCGCCGCGCCCAACAAATCGCCTACCGCCAGATCGACCCAACCGTTGCTGACGGCGTTAATGCCGACGAGCAAGTCCGGCAGCGAAGTCGCGGTGGCGACAAGAAGCGCGCCACCGAGCAATTGACCCAGGCCGGTAACTCGGGAAATGGCATCCGCGGTACGCGCCATGCCGATACCGCTCGCGATAATGATGGCCGCCGACGCGAGGAATTCCAAAAGAGCGGTCAACATGTAACTCACACCTCCATCGCTGGACCCGCCCACGAATGATGGCGGGCGGCTGCAGATGTAATCCCGTCGATCGACGCGGTCACCTGCTCCTCCGTAAGCGGCCATGCGTCATGTCACGCGGGCATTTCTCTTCCATCACAGAAGCCACCCGATCGATAACCCCGGCGATGAGCCGGAGCCCGGCGCGTTGGCAAAAGGTTGTGCCGGATGTCGGTGTCGTGACGCAGCAAATCCCCTTCCCAGCGGTGCCGACTTTCACGGATCGGCGGTTTTTCACCTAGTATTGCGCAGTTTATAGTCATCTTGAGACGAGGCATCGGTTTGCGGTTGATTATTTCCAACGTTCTGTCCTTTTATGGGTCGGGTACCGCTCCACTTGCGCAGGAAATCAATTCCCAATCTTCGCAAGGCAGCAACGGAGATTTGGATCGAAACGACGCTGATCGAATGAGATTAAAAATTCCCCATCACCGCACCCATGAGTCGGTTTAGGACATCTAAGATAAATATGGCAAGTGCTTCGACGCAAGAGAACACCCAACGCCCCAAAGTGATCATTGTCGGCGGCGGCTTCGGAGGTCTATATGCGGCCAAAGCATTGTCGAATGAACCTGTCGAAGTCACACTAATCGATCGTAAGAACCATCACACTTTCCAGCCGTTGCTTTACCAAGTCGCCTTGGCCGTGCTCGCGCCCGGCGAAATCGCTTCACCCTTGCGTCATGTCTTGCGCAAGGCTCCCAACGTTCAAGTCCTTTTGGCTGATGTTGTGGGATTCGACACCGCCGCCAGTCGCGTGAAGCTCAACGGCGGGGCGCAACTTGACTACGACTATCTGATCGTTGCCGCCGGAGCACGCCATGCGTACTTTGGTCATGACGAATGGGAAGCGGACGCGCCGGGGCTCAAGACCTTGGAGGATGCTGTGGACATTCGCCGCCGGTTGTTGCTCGCTTTCGAGAAGGCGGAACGCGACGCGCTCTTAACCGGCAGGCAAAGACCGCCGACCTTCGC
>DATFGJ010000716.1:0-5522 GCA_035249585.1 Lacipirellulaceae bacterium | reverse complement strand
CATGACTGGCTGATTCAACCTCGAGAGTCTTCGCCAGGAAGGCCAGGCGGTCGGCGGCGATGTCGATGAGCTTCTTGACGGGCGTGCCGCCACCATGCCCGGCGCGCGTTTCGATGCGCAGCAGGATCGGTGAGTCGCCTTGCTGGGCGCGCTGCAGCGCGGCTCCGAACTTGAAGCTGTGCATCGGCACGACGCGATCGTCCGTGTCGGCGGTCATGATGAGTGTCGCCGGGTATTCGGCCGGCTTGATGTTGTGATACGGCGAGTAGGCGTACAACGCTTTGAACTCGGCCTCGTCCTCGACGTTGCCGTATTCGTCGCGCCAGAACTGACCGGCGGTAAACTGATGAAAGCGGAGCATGTCGAGTACGCCGACCATCGGGATGCAGGCGCCGAACAATTCAGGCCGCCGGACTTCGCACGCACCGACCAAGAGCCCACCGTTGCTGCCGCCCATGATGCTGAGCTTTTCGCGCGTGGTGTAACCTTCAGCGATGAGCCACTCGGCGGCCGAAATGAAGTCGTCGAACACGTTTTGCTTTTTGAGCGTCTTGCCGGCCTGATGCCACTCTTCGCCGTATTCGCCGCCGCCGCGCAGGTTCGCCACCGCCACCATGCCGCCCATTTCCATCCAGGCGATGTAGTCCGGGTTGAATCCGGGCGTGAGCGAGATGCTGTAGCCGCCGTAGCCGTAAAGGAGCGTGGGACGCACGCGGTTGGATGATGCGCCGCCTTTTTCGTACGCCAGCGTCATCGGAATACGCGTGCCGTCCTTGCTGTTGTAGAACACTTGCTCGACTTCGAACTTCTCCGGGTCGAACTTCAAGTTCGGCTCCCGAATAAGCTGCGTTTCGCTCGCGGTGACGTCATAGCGATAAATCCGCGCGGGCGTGTTGTAGCTCGTATAGACGTAGAACGTCTCCGTGTCTTCCTGATCGCCGGAGAAGCCGTGAATCGAGCCGAAGCCGGGCCGGGCCACTTCGCCTAGCGACGCACCTTTCAAGTCAAATACTTTGATCTCTGTCAGCACATCGACGAGGTATTGGGCAAGAATTCGCTCGCTCAGGATGCTGGCCCCGTCAAGCGTGCCCTTTTGCGCAGGCACGACTTCCGTGAGATGCTCGCGGCCGGGACGATCGATGTCCATGGCCACGATCCGCTTCGTGGGCGCATCCAAATCGGTGACGAAGAAAAAACTCTTTCCCTCGTTGCCGACGAACGAGAATTGGTTCTCGAAATCCCCGATCAACTCGGTCCACGGCGCATCGGCCGCGGCCGATGCTTCGCGCACATAGACCTGGTTCTGCGGGTCGGTGCTGCGGTCGATCGAAAGCACGAGGTATTTACCGTCATCGGTCGGCCCAACCGAAAAGCCCCAGTCGGGATGGTCGGGCCGGCGGTAAATCAGCGTGTCGTCTTCCTGCTTGGTGCCGAGCTTGTGGTAGTACACCATCTGGTTGAGCGCGGCCGATTGGTATTGCTCGCCGGGCGGCGGCTCAGGATAGCGGTTGTAATAAAAGCCGCGGCCGTCCTTGGTCCAATCGATGCCGCCGAAGCGGACCCATTTCAATTGGTCCTCAAGCAATTCGCTCTTCTCGATGTCGAGCACGTAAATTTGCTGCCAATCACTGCCGGCGTCCGCACGCGCGTAGGCCAGATACCGGCCGTCGTCACTCACCGCGTAGCTGCGCATGGCCACCGTCCCGTCCTCGGACCACTCATTTGGGTCGATGAGCACTCGACCCTCGGCGTCATAGCTCTCGGCAACGTACAAAACCGATTGATTCTGCAAGCCGTCGTTCTTGAGATAGAAATATTTGCCGCCTTGCTGCGTCGGCGCGGAATAGCGCTCGTAGTCGTACAGCTCGGTCAGCCGCCGGGCGATCGCGGGCCGCTGTGGGATTGCGTCCAAATATGCGCGGGCGACCTTGTTCTGCGCTTCGACCCACTCGGCAACTTCGGAGGACTCGCGCACATCCGCTTCCAACCAGCGGTACGGATCTTCCACCTTCACGCCGTGAAACTCATCGACCTGCTCGACGCGGCGCGTTTCGGGATAGGTGATCTTGCCGTCGTTTTCGCTCTTCCTCGACACGCTGGACTCTGCCTTTCCAAAATGCCCGGCCGTTGACACGATGCCGACCGATAAGGCGCCAATGATCACAAAGCATTTTGTCTGTTTCATCGTATACACTCCCGTCGCTGCCACGAGCGCGTTATTGTGGACGACCCGCCTCCACACGCTAACAAGCCTAGCTTAATACCGCAAGCGCGTCGCGATTATCCTATGGTCAGCCAAACGCAATTCCAGATCGATACGACCAGCCACCGGCACATGCAGGATATCACGGAGCATGTCTCGCGCATCGTCACCGATAGCGGCATCCGCGCCGGCATCGCACATGTGTTCAATATCGGCAGCACGGCGGCGATCGGCACGATCGAGTTCGAACCGGGACTTGAGCGCGATCTGCCCGAGCTGCTCGATCGGCTCATTCCGCCGAGCCGCCAATACGGCCACGAGCAGGCTTGGCAGGATGGCAACGGCCATTCGCATCTGCAAGCAACTTGGCTCGGGTCATCCATCAGTGTGCCGATCGCCGATGGGCGAATAGTGCTTGGCACCTGGCAGCAAATATTCCATCTGGAATGCGACGTCAAGCCGCGGCGGCGAACGATCGTGGTGACCACAATCGGCGACTGAGAGAAGTCTAATTCTTCGAAGTCTGAGTTCGATTGAGAAGCCGGAGGACGAAGTCGCTCAATTCGCGCTGCACCTCGGGCTTCCGCGCGCGGTGCTGCTTGAATGGCAAAAGCTTTTCATTCAGAGGTACGCAGCGAATGCCGATTAGTGACACTTCTGCCAAGAGTGGCTTGCTTCGGCCGACCGTGGCCGCCTGGATGTGAGACTCGCGCCATGACTGCGGCGCGCGTCCGCCGCGAGAAATCTCGATTGCCTGTATGTGCGGCTCGCAAACTGGAATTAAATTGTTCGTGATGAAATCATTCCAACCATGCCGACGGGTATATACCAGGAATCGCCTGCCGCGGTTGCGAAACCGGAACCACGCCGTCCTCATCAGCCACCATGCGACGAGAGGGATGGCCAAAGCCATCAGCAGCGGCACCAGCGCCACGAGCAGCAGCTGCATCAAGAGGAAGCGAACGGCACGCATGTTCAAGCATAGGTCACATAACCGCTAGCTGCTCGCGCTGCGATAACTCAAAAGCGCTCGCTGAAATACCCAGCGGCTCGCCACAAGGCTGACAATCGTCGCGGCAATCGCGAACAGTGCTAGGTACGCGTACTCCGGGCTCAGGGGCTTGGCCAGCATTCGAGCCGGCACATTCACCACCAGAAGAATCGGAAACACGAACGTGCAAATGATGCGCAGCCAGCCGCCGATCGGCCCACTGTAAATTTCCATCGGGTAGCGCGAAAACGTGGTGATATAAAACCAGAAGTCGTAAATCGACGTGTTGCGGCCGAGCCACACGCTCGCTGCGGCGAGCACGATCGTCAGGCTGTAAAGCACGCCGACGCCAGCCGCGATGTAGACCGGATATAGAACCACCTGCCAAATCGTAAGCGTAAACCCTTCGACGCGCGGCAGCGCGTAGACCATCAGCACCGCGGCCACGGCAAAATTCGCCAGCGATGCCCACTCGATCCTTCGCAGCGAGATGAGAAACTGCGTGTCGATGGGCTTGAGCAGCGCGAAATCCAGCCCGCCGGTGCGGATCAATTCGCTGAACTCGTCGGCATTGGTCATGAAGAACATCTGGACGATGCTGTTGATGAACATGCTCGTGGAAATGAACACGAAGAACTGGTACTTGTCCCAAGCCCCGCCGGCGGTGCCGTCGCCGCCAATCTGATCGGTGTACTCGAAAATCAACAAATAAAACGCCACGTTCATCATCACCCAGCCGAACGACGAGATCGTCTCGATGATGAAGTTGGCGGGGAACATCATGTCGCGCACGAGGCTGTTCCGTGCGAAGGTGAGGAAGACGCGCAGATAGGAAGGGCGGGACATGGACCAGGTTGCGTTAATGTTTTTTAACAAGAGGAAGCAGAGGTAGCAGAGACTCGTGTTCTTCTTCGCTTCCTCCTGTTCAAATTTCGCGTGAATCACGAGTCAATTAAGCAAGTGAATCAACCGCCAAACCCGCTGTAGCGCCGAATGCCGCGCGCATACGTGATTCGACAAAGGAAGATGAAAAATACCACCCACGCGCCTTGAATTGCCAAGCCCCACCACAAGTCAGGTCCTGTAATTTTCTGGAGGAACACCGCCGCGGGAAAGTATGCGAGGTATTGCAGCGGGATGATCTGCACGATCGTGTCCCACGGCGGCGGCAGCATGTCGAGCGGAAACATGTGTCCCGAGAAGAAAAAGTTGAACAACATATACACGAACAGCAGCGAGCTGATCTCCAGAAACCAGAATCCCACCAGGCCCATCGTGGCTTCCAGGAAGAAACCCAGTAGAAAGGCAAGAACAAGTGACGTTACGTAAGCGAACATCACGTCGGCGGGCGGCCAACCGGGAAAGTAATCGCTGCACAGATAAAACACCAGCGCAAACGGTGCGATCGCCACGCCGTAATACACGAGCTTATGGGCAATCCGCATCAACAGCAAAAAGCCCACGAGATCTACCGGCTGAATGAGATACTTTTTGATCTCGCCGTTGCGGATTTGCAGGGCGATGCTGCCGGCCAGGCCGGGCATGCTGGAAAACGCGCGACTTACCATGGTCAGCAGATAATAGGCGATGAAATCGTGATAACTGTAGCCGGCGATCGTTGTTTGCGCGCCGGATGACGCGGGCTGGCCGGCCGCATGCATGCCCGCAAACACGGCGCCCCACAGGAAAATCTGCGTGACGATCGGCAGGAACCGCATCAGGGTGCCCAACCAGAAGTCGCCGCGGTAAACCAGGCGCTCCTCCAGGCAAATGCGAAGGACGGTCCACCAGGTTTGTGCGCGGGCGAGCATATGAGCGGGGAGCAGGGAGCACGGAGCGGAGAGTAAAGAAACTTAGCGACGTCGGGTACGACCGCATAGCCATGCTCGACGACGCGCTCCAAAGATAGCAGTCCCGCCCATGGCTACCAACACAAAAACCGTCGGCTCCGGTACTGCCGCGCTCAGAGTAGCGCCTGCGCCAAGCGCGCGGCCAAAATTCGTTCGCCAGACGGTGTAGTCCTCCACGCGGATCGTGCCCGGCGTCATGTCGTTGGGAATCGTCACGTTCTGGCCGACCCGCTTCCGCCACACCACGTAGTCTGCCGTGTCCACCCGGCCGTTGTTGTTGTAATCGCCGAAAAGCGCCTCGACCGGCGGGGCAATCACTTCCCAGCCGATGTCGCGCAGCGCCGCCGCGTCGAGCGCTGTGAGCCGCTTGCGCGTGCCATTCAGCAAGTCTGGGTCCATGGCCGCTTCCTGCGCGGTCGTGCCGCCGTAAACCACGCTCTGCGTATTGAACGCCCAATGGGCCAGGTCGCCTGAAAGC
>DATFGJ010000715.1:0-4809 GCA_035249585.1 Lacipirellulaceae bacterium | reverse complement strand
TCGCCGCTTCCCACGACGAGGAACACGGCCTGCAGACGATCGTGTAAATAACGGCCGACGGCTTCAGCCAGGTAGTCGAGATTTTTTTCGGGCGCCAGGCGGCCGACATGTCCGATTACCGTGGCGTCTTCGGGAATGCCGAAACGTCGACGAAACTGCTTGCCGTTGCCGCTGCCATAAAACTTCGCATCGATGCCGGTGGGGATCGATGTGATCGGCGTGATGACGGCCCGCTCGCGAAGAACGGCCGCCACGCTTTCGCTGGGAGCAATCACGTGCGTGCACAGATTGCAGTAATCCGTGCTCATTTGAATGACAAATCGTTTCAGCGCCTCCGAGGCCAGCGGTACATAATGCGTGTACTGCTCGTACATTGTGTGATAGGTGAACACAAGCGGCAGGCGTCGCGACCAGGCCAGTCGCAGCGCCGCGTCGCCCAAAAGAAACGGATGATGGCTGTGAAGCACATCCGGCCGGAAGCTGTCCACAAAATCGGCCAGCAGGCCGGGCACCGGAATGCGCACGGAAAAATCGCTGCCGTTGAATTTTTGAATCGCCGGAGTTCGCAGAACGCGGCCCGCCGAGTCGCTGGCGCCTTCGAATTGTGGTGCCACGATGCGCACCTCGTGGCCGCGGCGGCAGAACTCCTCTTCAAACGAGCTCACCGACCGAGCCACGCCGCCGACGTGCGGCAGGTACGTGTTGGTGAACATCATGATCTTCATTTGGGAGTTCCCTTGAGGGATTCCGATTCCTCGTACGCCGGCAAGCGCATATCGCTTTCAGACCGCTCCAGCCGCATCGCCGAGTTGCAGTTCGCATCGACCAATTTCGTGAAACCGGGTACCTCCACATCGACTCGCGGCGCGTCCTCGCGCCAATGGGCATCAATTGTCAATAGCGGCTCTGTTGCCGACTGCACGATCCGCACGGTAATAGGGCCCCAAGGCGTGAGCGTCGGGCCGAAGTAGATGTCCTCTTCCGTGCCAAACCATTCTTCGAAGAGGCCCGAGCCAACGACCAGGCGATTGCCTTCCTCGCGCACGAACAAGCTTCTTATCATCATGACCCACTCGGCAGCGGCCCAGCCATGCTGCCCGTCGCCCATGCAGCCTCCGCCCGTTTGAGGATGAATCGCCTCGGGCCATTGCCCGGTCGGCGAGGCGAGCCGGGCCACGGCTTCCACAAGGTCGCGATAGCGCGCATCGCCAGCGCGAAGCATTGTTTGCGCGATGTCCAAAGTCAGGTAAGCGTTGATGCCCGAGTGAATGATGTCCTGATAGAATCCTCCGCTATGGAAACAGCGCTCGACGAGCCACTTGAGCGTCGCCATAATTTGCGGCGCGCCCGGAGGAAGCAGCTGAAGCGGATAGTCGGCAACAAGTGAACCGATGGCACCGGCATCCATGCGGCGGTACGGCGACGCTGGAATTCCCCCGAGCGAGCGCGCGGTTGGGATTCGCTCGATACTGCGCTCGATGGCACGGCGCATTTCGCCGGCAAGCCGGCGGGCATTTTCGGCCTCCTGTTTGCGACCGGCACGCAGGTAAATCCGCTCAGCCGCACGCAAACCGGCTTCCGCCCAGAAATCGTCCCAGTAGTAATGATCGTTGGGGCCCAAGTGTTCGGCGCTAAACCCGGCGGGCAGCAGGCCGGCGTGCATCACATCTTCGTCGGCCGGCACACGCTTGCTGTCGATCCAGGCAACCGCCTTGTCGATCGCATCGAAAAGCGATTTATTCACGCGCCCGCCGGCGAGCGCGACGTACCTGTCAATAATCCACAGCACTTGCCCGTTGGAGTCCCACTCGCCCTCTTGGGAGCGAAAATATCCATTTCGCAGCTGGCGCTCCGCGAAGCGCTCAATGGCGCGTCGGCTGCGGTCGGCCAATCCGATCGCAAGCAGCGCATTGAGCATCAGGCACGCGTCGCGAAACCAGAAGCGGCGATATGTGTATGGACCGGGAACGACGTCGTCGGCAGATAGCAGGATCAACGTCTGGACCGCCGCGTCGTAGAGGGACCGCAGGCGTTGATTTGGGACGCGAAGCGCGGCAATCGGGGAGCGCACCGCCTGCCAAGTGACGGCCGGATCAAACCGCCGCGGATTGCCCATCGCGGCGAGCTCCTTCGCTAGAGGCACGCGGACCGTCAGCTCAGTGAGTGGTCCGCTGAAGCGGTACACCGACGCCGCCGTTGCCATGCCGGTCTTGCAATGCACGCGGCTGGCGCCGTTCATGTTGCGCACCGTACCGGCGGGACTTACAATCCGGTTGAAGACGTCGCCGCTTTCGTAGTCGGAGACAAGCAATTGGTCGGCAGGGCGATTGGCGATAACTTCCATCCGTGAATTCACACACCAGCCGTCACCGCCTTTTCGCGCTTCGATCGTGTCAATGAATTGCACGCCTTCGGGATTATAAGGCCGGATGGCAAACACCAGCGTCCCGCCCGTGGGGCTTGAGCCGTGCACGTCGATGTGCAACACCGGCTGGCCATTTTGCACGATAACGCTGGCTGAATGTTGGAGCGAAAGGTCGCCTCTCCGCGATGTGGTTGCAACCGAAAGGTGAGAATCAGTGATCAACTCCTGGCGATTCGACTCCTCCAGCAGACGGCTGGGAACCAGTGCGTTTCCTGCGGCGTCGATCAACCAGAAGTCGATCGACCAACCGTCGTAAACGGGAGTGATGAGTCCGCGCGGGTCAACGATCGGATAAATGGCCAGCTCAGGCAACCCGATGGCAGTCCAATTGCGATGCGTGAGATTAATGTGGCTCAGCGAAAACGATCGCGGCACGAAAGAGATATCGTCCGGATCGAACTGGCGCTCGACCCAATACGGCCAGACCCAATCCAAATTGTGCTGGATCGCTTTGGCGTTGACAATTCCGCGGGCATGAAACAACACGCCTGCGCGAACCAGCTCGATCGGCTCCTGAACTTCCGATGGCTGCGCGAACTGCCGGATGCGGGCCAGCCAAAGCGCCGGATCAGCGAAGCCATACGCGCGCGCCGCTCGCTGCACAATGTACTTCCATGGCAGGAATCGAAACATTTTCAGACGTACGTCCTCTCAAATCTGACCCGCGACAGCAGGGACAAGACAAATTGACGGGCATTCGATTGGGGAGCAAAACAAGTGCCAATATCGGTCGTTCACTGGTCCGATATCTGCACATCATGCCGGCCGCTGCAAGCACAATGTAGCCACAGACCGGGTTGAACGATGAATCGAAACAATAAGCTTCAACATGACTCGGTTGCAAACACTCTCGACGGTGCGACGACACAGGCGCGCGAGTTGGAGCAATTGGCCCGTTGGATGGATAGCGTCTTTGAGATTCCGATCTTGAAACTTCGCTTCGGCCTGGACGCACTTTTAGGACTCTTGCCCGGCGGCGGCGATGTGGGGGCTGCGCTGGTATCGGTCTATATTCTGAGCGCCGCAAATCGGTATGGCGTTTCGCGAATCACGATCCTGCGGATGGCCGTGAACATCGCTCTGGACATCATTGCGGGTTCGATTCCAATCGCAGGGGACCTGTTCGATGCCTACTGGAAGTCAAACGATCGCAACGTCGCATTGCTTCGGCGCCATCTCAACGCGACGCCAAATGCAGCATCCAAGCTGCGCCGGGCCGACCGCTGGTTCATCGCGGCGGTCATCGTGGCCCTAGGCCTGTTGCTGGCCGGAAGCCTGACACTGGCGTACTTTGCGGTTACCTGGCTCATATCCGCGTTGTCGGGCTCCGCCGGCGAATGATTTGTCCGCCGGACTCCTATCCCGGATGTCCGGAACGACACGCAAATCGTGTCACTTCGCCATAGCTCGAATTCTGGCTTTAATGATAATTCTGACAGGCGAAATTGTGGCCGGAATCTTGCTCAATTCGGGTCGTTCAGCCTATTATGAGTACTTCCGCAACAGGTTTTCTGCTCCGTTGACGGGCGCATCGGAGCAAGCTTTCACAGGCCGTTCTGGCAGATCGCAGATTTCGCAGTCTGAAGCGAAAGTGTTTCGAACTACCTTAGGTGCGCTGAAACAGGATCGTCGTTAGTAGTGGGGCTAAACTTGCTAGATACGTGTCGGTCCATAAACGCGTTTGCCGCGGATATTTCGACTGAGAATCCATTTTTGTATCCGCTGGACCTTCTGGATGCCACGTCGGGCCGGTCAACCGACGAGCTCTCAATTGCGAATGAATTGCTCCAGCGTCGGGGTGCGGACGGCGACAGTCCGCGGTGGTGGTTGATCCACTCAAAGCCCCGGAATGAGAAAGCGCTGGCTCGCGAATTGCGCGCGCTCGATGTCGCCCATTATTTGCCGGTTACCAAATGCAAAGCACTGACTCGCGGGCGGCCGCGGGTTACTCGCGCTCCGCAGTTCCCCGGATACTTGTTCCTCTGGGGCACTTTAGAACAGCGCCTGTCGGCTCTGAAAACGAATCGCATTGTGGCGACCCATCAAATTGACGATCAGAAAGGTCTTTCCAATCAACTTTGGGATCTTGCGGATTTGATCAATAAAGGCGTTCCGCTGCGAATCGAAGATCGTCTTGTGGCGGGACAATACGTACGCGTGAAGTCGGGACTCTTGAGAGACAAACGCGGAATCGTCATGAGGCGGGCTGGCAAAACCCGCCTGTTTGTGCTCATCAACGAGATGCTTGGGGGGGTTTCACTCGATATCGAGCAACATCTGCTTGAGCCGTATTGAAAGCGAGATTAATCGAACGTAGGTATCAACGTCGGGCAATGTGCGCTGTCACATGCTGATGTCAAAGCGAATATTCGCTTTGTTCCGGA
>DATFGJ010000714.1:0-9820 GCA_035249585.1 Lacipirellulaceae bacterium | reverse complement strand
GGGCTTCATTGCCAAAGAGGTTGCCTTTCTTAAGCGGCTGACTCAGCGGCAGCTGAAAGCGACCGTGCCCGCGCCGGCGCTCTTGGGCGAGCGGATGTGGGATGCGCAAAAATCTGCGAAGGCCTACCCAAAGCGCGAAGACTTCGTGCGCGACTGTGTTCCCATCTTGCGGCGTGAAGTCGAGCTGTTGCGCGACGAGGGTGTGTCGATCGTTCAAGTCGACGATCCGCACTTGTGCCTGTTCGTTGATCCCGATGTGCGCCGGCAATATGATGACCCGGATCGCGCCGCCGACTTCGCGGTCGACATGGACAACCAGGTGGTAGAGGGGATCAAGGGTGTGACGCTCGCCGTGCATCTTTGCCGCCGGGCCGGCGCGCGGGCCCGCGGGGAGGCCGAACATCGCGGCGGATACGATCCGATCCTTTCTCAGCTATCGCGACTCAAGGTGGACCATATCACGATGGAGTTCACATCGCCCGGCGCCGGCGACATGTCGGTCTTCAAGCGGTTACCCGAGCACGTTGAGATAGGGCTGGGCTGCGTGAGCTGCCAGCCTGGGCAAATCGATTCGGCTGACGCGATCGTCGAGCGCGTCGAGACGGCGCTCCAATACGTCGAGCCGTCGCGCATCACGCTGAACCCCGATTGCGGCTTCGCCCCGGGATCGGCGGCCGACGTGAGCCTAGACGAGGTTTATATCAAGCTCAAGAACGAAGTGGCGGCCGCTGAGCGACTGCGCGAAAAATACGGATAGCGCCGTTGATTATCTCGTGGAAATCAGTTTCGCTTCGAGTTTGTCGAGGCGCTCGGCAATCTGCTGCAGATAGGTAATGATGATCGCGTGAGTGTACTGCGCATCAATTCCCACCGGGGACTCGGGAAGGCTGATTCGGCGAATAATCTCACCGTACTCGTCTTTCGGTGTAGTTAACGGTTCTGTGGACATTCGGATTCCTTTGTGTGTATGGCGGCGATGAAGCTTCCTTTTGATTCTATCGCTGGCCAGAGGTGGTTGAGGCAACGCCCCAGTTCTTGATACTGGGGCGATGCCCCGGGCACCCGCGCACGCTTCAGTCGGTTTAGGCTGGCTCGGCGCGAAATATGATGGCCGCGGGGCCCGGAATTCGCCACGCCTTCTCGTCAAACGCAGGCGTGCCCATGCCGCCGTAACGCGGATCCTCGCTCGACCAGAGGGCGATCCAGTTGCGATCGGGCGGCGGTGCAATGAGAGGCTCCGAGGGCGGGTAGAAATCCACATCGCGCCCCAAATTGAAAAGCCCAAGTCGATCGTTGTTCGCTTCGTCGAACCACCTCAGGATGAACGCTTCCGGTCCGGCCACGGCGCCTTCGATCGCCCGCTGATCCTGCCGGGAAAATATGACATCCTCTCTGCGCAGCGCGATCAAGTCGCGGTGCAGGTCCAATAACTCGACGTTGCGCTCGGCCTGGTGCCAATCTAGCTTGCAGACCTCGAACGTATTCCAATCGGCCGGGTCCGGCAGCGGCGAGGTGGAGCCAGAATTGGTGACTCGCGGAAACTGTCCCATGAATTTGTGGCGGCCCTGGCGAACCAATGCGGCCAGCTCCGGCTCATGATCTGCGAAGTAAAAGAACGGGCTGGACGCCCCAAACTCCTGTCCCATAAACAACATCGGCGTCTGCGGCCCCAACAGAAGTAGCGCGGTCAGCGCTCGGTGCCGTCCCGGCGACGTGAGCAGGTGAGTCCGCAGGCCGCTGGCCGAATTGGCCACCTGATCATGATTCTCGAGGAAATGAACGAAGTGCGGCGCGGCGATATCATGCGCCGGCGTGCCGCGATACTTGGCTTGCCGCGCATTCCACTGCCCTTGGTACAGATAATTCAAACGAATCGCCGAAACGAGCTCCTGCGGCGAACCGCGATAGTCGCGATAATACGCTTCGGCGTTTCCAGTCGCAGCCACGCGGCAGGCATGATGGAAGTCATCGTTCCATAAGCCGTCAATGCCGTAACCGCCTTCTTCGGGCGGCAGCACGTATTGCGTCTGCTGCCGCTCGTTCTCGCCAAAGATCACAATCGAGCGTTTGCCTGCCGCGGCCCGCGCGGCACGCGTCAATAGCGTCACGATATGCTCCTCGGAGTCGTCGATGATCGAATGCACTGCATCCAGCCGCAGCCCATCCAGATGAAACTCGCGTATCCAATAGGCGGCATTTGCCGCGATGAACTCGCGCACCGGGCCGCATTCTTCGCCGTCGAAGTTGATTGCGTCGCCCCATTCCGTGTGGTGCTTTTTGGAGAGAAAGTACGGCGAGAAAGTGGGCGCGTAGTTTCCCGCCGGGCCGAAATGGTTGTAGACCACGTCGAGAATCACGCCGATCTTCAGCCGGTGCGCCTCGTCGACGAACGCGCGAAAATCGTCCGGCTCGCCGTATAGCTGCGTCGGGGCAAACCAGCTGACGCCGTCATAACCCCAGCCAAACTTGCCGGGAAAGGCTGCCACCGGCATTACTTCGACGAGACTGACGCCGAGGTCGCGAAGATGCGGCAGCTTCTCGATCGCCGCCTGCCAGGTGCCTTCGGGCGTAAATGTGCCAATGTGCAGCTCGTAAATCACCTGGCCCGCGAGTCGCACGCCCGGCCACCCTGTGTCGCGCCAATGAAATCGACCGGGATCGATCACTTGCGATGGCCCATGCACGCCCTGTGGTTGGAAGCGCGACGCGGGGTCAGGATATTTTTTGGGATCATCATCGAGTTGAAAGAAATACAAAGTGCCATGTAGGGCATTTTGAATAGTTGCGGAAAAGAAACCGTTCGACTCGGCGCCGAGCCGGCGGCGCGCGAGCTGTTGGCCATGGGGATCAACCAGCACCACCTGGACGCTTTTTCGCTCCGGTGCCCAAACGCGGAACCGAGTTCCAGCGGTGGAAACGTCCGCACCCACTGGCAGAGCGTTTTGTAAGAACTCGGCAATCGCCATTTGGCACATCCTTTGCTTTACTGGCTTGGTTCCATTTCGCGGTATATCTCGATGTTGAATAATGCACTTTCCGTGCCGGCACGTGGCTGTCGGCTGACGTCGCACGCCTGGTCGACCAGCTCACAATTTCGATTTTTACACAGGATTCTTCCATGGCGGAACTGACTGCCGCGAAAGCAGCCGAACCAGTCGGCAGCAGCAAACTCAATCGAGTGCCCGTGTCGACGTACCGGTTGCAGTTGAATGCGGAATGCAATCTCGACGCAGTGTATGAGCTACTAGCTTATCTCGAGCGGCTGGGCATCAGCGATCTTTACTTGTCGCCGCTGTTTCGCGCACGCGAGGAAAGCAGCCACGGTTACGACGTCGTCGACCATGGCGCGATCGACCCGGCCATCGGCGATCTCGCCGCCTTCGAGCGAGTCGCCGAAGAGGCCCGTGGCGCCGGCATGGGAATTCTCCTCGATGTCGTGCCCAACCACATGGGCATCAACGACCCAGGCAATGCATGGTGGCTGGACGTGCTGGAGAATGGCGAGGCGGCCTATTTCGCCGGTTTCTTCGACATCGACTGGCGACCGGCGGCCAGCGCCCTGCAAGACAAAATCCTGTTGCCTTTTCTTGGCGAGCCGTTTGGCAAAGTGCTGGAGAATGGCGAGTTGCGTGTGATCTATGATGATCGACGTTTTCAACTCTGCTACGGCCCGCGCCGATATCCACTGGCCTCGCCGACGTGGATTGAAATTCTGGACTTAGCGTTAATTAGAGCAAATGGCCACATTTCCAACGGCGGCGATAGCGCGCCCTGGACCGAGCTGCAAAGCATCATCACTCAGTTGCGTCATTTGCCGCCGGCATCGCGACGCGACGCGGCCGCGATGGACGAGCGCTACCGCGAACAAAAGATTGTCCGGCGGCGGCTCGCCGAGCTGCTCGAATCGGCGTCGCCGGTTCGAGCCGCTTTGAATCAGGCACTTATTCAAATTAACGGCGAGGTCGGCAACCCGAAGAGCTTCGACCAACTCGAAAAGCTCCTCGAAGCACAATGGTATCGCTTGGCGTTCTGGCGCGTCGCCGCCGACGAGATCAACTACCGGCGCTTCTTCGATATCAACGAGCTTGCGGCGATCCGTGTCGAGGAGCCGCGCGTGTTCGACGCCGTGCACCGGCTTGTTGGCCAGTTCCTGAGGCAGGGTTGGGTGACCGGCCTTCGCATCGATCACCCCGACGGCCTCCGCGATCCTCAAACGTACTTCAAGAACCTCCAGGCTCTGTATCGCTCGGAGCAACCGGCCGATGGAAGTGCGGCTTCCGAAATCTATATTGTTGCGGAAAAGATACTCGCGGCCGACGAGTCGCTTCCTGGCGACTGGGCGATTTGTGGCACGACGGGTTACCAAGTACTGAACATTTTGAGCCGCGTGCAAGTGCGCGAGGAGGGACTCACAGAGCTGCGGAAGTTTTACGACGAAATTTGCGGCGGGCCGCGCAAGCCGGCCGATGTCGTCTACGAAAGCAAACGCACCGTCCTATTGCAAAGCATGTCGAGCGAGCTGCAGATGCTTACCGCGCAGCTCTATCGCATCGCGCAGCGGCATCGCGCCGCTCGCGACTTCACCCGTCCATCGCTGCAGCGCGCCTTGCGTGAAGTCATTGCCTGCATGACCGTGTATCGCACGTACGTGCGCGCCGACAGCTGGGACGTGAGTGAGTCGGACTATCGCACCGTCACCACGGCCGTCCGCATGGCCAAGCGCCGCAATCGAACGCTGCCCATGTCGGTGTTCGATTTCATCGCCTCCGTGCTGCTGCTCGAACATCCGCCGACTTTGAGCGACGAGCAGGCGGCCGAGCGCCGCTTGTTCGCGCTGAAGGTGCAGCAGGTGAGCGGCCCCGTCGCGGCCAAGGGTGTCGAAGACACGGCATTCTACCGCTACTATCCGCTGGCGTCGCTTAACGAGGTCGGCGGCGACTTGGACGCGAGGCCGCTTTCAATCGACGAATTTCATCGGTTCATGCGCCAGCGGGCCGCGAACTGGCCGCATACACTCTCCGCCACCGCCACGCACGACTCGAAACGCGGCGAAGACATGCGCGCCCGCTTGCACGTGCTTTCGGAAGCAGCGCACGATTGGGCCGAGGCATTCATGCGCTGGCAGCGGATGAACCGCGCATTCGTTCGCGACGTCGATGGCGAGCGCGTGCCTGATGCCAACGAGGAATATCTCATCTATCAGACACTCGTCGGCACGTGGCCGGTTGAGCCTATGTTGCGCAACGAAATGAAGCAGTACGAAGACCGCATCGTGCAGTATTTGGAAAAGGCACTTCGCGAAGCCAAAATTCACACATCCTGGATGAACCCATCGGAGTCCTACGAAACCGCCGCGTTTGACTTCGTTCGCGATTTGTTGGGTCCTGCGGGCGAAGCGTTTCGAGCCGATTTGACGGCGTTTGTAGACCAACTAGCGGGCAGCGGATTCGTCAACTCGCTCGCCCAAACGCTTCTTAAGATAACGTTGCCGGGCGTTCCGGACTTCTACCAGGGCTGCGAGCTGTGGGATTTTAGTCTCGTCGACCCCGACAACCGCCGCCCGATCGACTTCGAAACGCGCCGCACTCGTCTCGATCAATTGCTTCGCGGTGCAAACAAAGACCTGGAGAAAACGGCGCGCGACTTGGCGAAGCGATGGCCGAGCGCGGACATCAAATTGTGGGTCACCGCACGGAGCTTGGCGATGCGGCGCAACTGGACGGACGTGTTCTCGTTTGGCGATTACGTACCGTTGACCGCCGTCGGCCCGGCGGAAAACAATGTGCTTTGCTTCGCACGTCAATTCAACGAGCGGTGCGCCATCACAGCAGTACCTCGACATTTTCATCAACTTTGCGGTTCGCAGCGCGAGCCAAAGCGTGGCGCCCCGCGCGCCGATTGGCAGGGCACACAGCTTGTCCTGCCTCAATTCGGCAACGGCGCGTGGAATTGCGTGCTTTCCGGCCGCATGTTCGAAGCGCACGAGCGCGATGGAAAGTCCGTGCTCGACGTGGGCGCGTTATTCGATGTTCTGCCGGTGGCCTTGTTAACGTCCGAATCGCAGTAAACTGGCTGGTGTGACGCCATGCTTTGATCATTCGAGGAGCGAGCGATGAAGGCCGTCGTTTTTCATGATGTGGGCGACATTCGACTCGACGATGTGCCCGAACCGACGATCAAAGAGTCCACGGATGCGATCATCAAAGTCACCGCCAGCGCAATCTGTGGCACCGACCTGCACTTCGTCCGCGGCACGGTTTCCGGAATGAAGCCCGGAACGATCTTAGGGCATGAAGCGGTCGGAACCGTGGCCGACGTCGGACAAGACGTCCACAATCTTTCCCCAGGAGACCGCGTTGTTGTCGCCCCCACCATCTCCTGCGGCAGCTGCTCGTACTGCCGCGACGGTTACTTCGGCCAATGCGACCACGCGAATCCAAATGGCCCGCGTGCCGGCACCGCGTTTTTCGGCGGCCCGGCCTCCAGCGGCAGCTTCGACGGTCTGCAGGCCGAACTGGCCCGCATTCCTTTCGCCAACGTCGGCCTGGTGAAACTGCCCGACACGATATCCAATGAAGAAGCCATTCTGCTGTCCGATATCTTTCCCAGCGGATATTTTGGCGCCGATTTGGCGGAAATTGTCCCCGGCGATGTGGTCGCTGTATTCGGCTGCGGGCCGGTTGGGCAGTTCGCCATTCTTAGTGCATTCTTAATGGGCGCCGGGCGAGTGCTGGCGGTCGATAACGTGCCCGAACGTCTGGATACGGCACGCGGGCAGGGCGCCGAAGTCGTCAATTTCGATTCGGTCAATCCGGTCCAGGCCCTGCTGGAGCTGACGCGCGGCATCGGCCCCGACCGGATTATCGACGCCGTGGGAGTCGATGCCCGAAGCCCACAAGATGGATCAAGCAGCTCGCTCGTCGACGACGAAATCGCGCGCATCGAGCGGCAGCGGAGCCAGGTCTGCGACGACCTTCGGCTCCGCGACCAGCCCTGGCTACCCGGAGACGCGCCGATGCAGGCGCTTCTTTGGGCCGTCGCCTCCATCGCCAAGTCAGGAACCCTGTCCATCATCGGCGTCTATCCGCCGCAATTCGAATCATTTCCTCTCGGTGCGGCGTTCGATAGAAACGTGACGATCAACATGGGGATGTGCCACCACCGCCGCTATATCCCCAAATTGATTCAACTCGTAGCTTCCGGCGAAGTGGATCCCACGCTCGTCAGGGCGCGTCAGGAACCGCTTATTCCCGCCACTGAGGCCTACGAATCGCTCGATCGGCGCCAGCATGGCTGGTTGCAAGTCGAGCTTGTCCCGCCGCGATAACGCTGCCGTTCGTCCGGTGCCGCAAGCGCGGTCAATCGTGAAGCAGTCTGGCGGCGCGCAAATCGACGACTCGTGCAAAAATTTCCCTGTCGCTCGTCGCGGGCCGTGCTCCACTCAAATCGCGGACTGGCCCCGACACATTGTCTGAGCCTCGGCTCCTGCACTATCCCCACAAAGAAGAAAAGCAAGGCGCCGCCGTCCTTCGCTCGATCCTGACCGCGACAATCGGGCATAACAATTGCTTCGTGAACGTGACCGAGAGTGCAACACGATCGGTGACGTTCAAGGAGCCCTTCCATGAGCCAGTTCGGATTCACCCAGATGTCGAATAGCAGTAGCCGTCGAGCGTTAACAGGATACGAACCAGGGGAAACACAGCAGAGCCCAAACGTCGGAGAGGGAGAACGACTTCTATCCATCGGCGCCGGCGCCGCGCTCGCGGCGTATGCCATTGCGCGCAGCCGGTGGGATAGCCTGATAGCTGGCGCAATCGGCGCGGGGCTCGTATGGCGCGGTTACACGGGCCGTTGCCAGTGCTACGCGGCACTGGGGATCAATACGACAGAGCATAATCCGGCGACCGCCGTACCTGCGCAGCAGGGCGTGAAAATTGAAAAAACGATCAAGATCAATCGGCCGCCCGAGGACCTGTACCGATTCTGGCGCGATCTTGAAAACTTGCCGCAGGTGATGGGGCACCTCAAGCGCGTCGAGCCGATCGATTCGCAGCGGTCCCATTGGGTGGCCAACGGGCCGTTTGGCAAGGAAATCGAGTGGGACGCTGAAATTATCAACGAGCGTCTCGATGACCTGATCGCGTGGCGGTCGCTTCCAGGCGGGCATATCGACACGGCCGGCAGCGTTCATTTCAACCGCACCGCCGACGGCGGCACGGAGCTCACGCTGTCGATGAAATATAACCCGCCGGCTGGAAAAATCGGCGCGCAGATCGCCGACTGGCTGGGCGACGGAATGTGTCAAAAGCTTGACGAGGACTTGAGGCGATTCAAGGCAACCATGGAATCCGGCGCGATGAAGCACTCGTCGCCGGTGATAATGTAACCTCGATCGGCACCAATATTGTTGAGGAGAGTAACGCAATGCGAAACGCAAGGATGATGCACCCGGCCCATCGTGTCCGTCGCGCGAACGTCGCGCGCAGCGCTTTGAAAAGTGCCGCCGCGACCGCGCTCGCTTATGGAGCAGCGCGCATGGCCGCGTCCTGGTTGCGCCGGTACGACTTCGACAAGCGGCTCGTGGCCATTACCGGCGGATCGCGCGGGCTGGGGCTGCTATTGGCCCGGCAGCTGGCCGACGAAGGCGCCTCGCTTGTAATCTGCGCCCGCGACGATGAAGAGCTGGCCAATGCCGAGTCCGAGCTGCGCGGCCGCGCGCAGTTTGTCGCGGCGTTTGCCTGCGATCTTACGAAGCCGAATGATATCAGCGGCCTTTTTGAGCGTATCCGGCGCGAAGTCGGCTCGGTCGACGTGCTGGTGAACAACGCCGGCGTGATTCAAGTCGGACCGACCGAGACGATGACGCGTGCCGATTTCGAACATGCCATGGCCGTGCATTTCTGGGCGCCGCTCTTGTGCTGCGAGCAAGTTTTGCCCGAAATGCGCCGCCGTGGCCACGGCCGCATCGTGAATATCGCCTCGATCGGCGGCAAGATCGCGGTTCCCCATCTGCTTCCCTATTGCGCAAGCAAGTTCGCGCTCGTGGGGCTGTCCAAAGGCATGCGGGCAGAGCTCGCCAAGGATGGAATCTACGTGACGACGATCAACCCGGGCCTGATGCGCACGGGCAGCCCGCGGCATGCGCTTTTTAAAGGCCGTCACCGGGCGGAATACGCCTGGTTCAGCATCGGCGGCTCGATGCCGTTTTTGTCGATGGATGCAAACCGCGCAGCCCGGCAAATCATCGACGCCTGCCGCTATGGTCGGGCCGAGCTGACGCTTTCGCTGCCCGCGAAGCTGGGCGTGCTGATCGACGCCGTCGCGCCGGAGTTGACGGCGGACTTGTCGGCACTGGCTGCCCGAGTGCTGCCGCCGCCCGGCGGTGTCGGTCGAGCGGCCGTCGAGGGATGCCAATCCACATCAGCCTGGTCGCCTTCGTTGTTGACGACACTCAATGAACGCGCGGCTGAGGAGAACAACCAGCTCACGAAATGCCCGCCATCGGAAGGAGACGAACAGATTGCCGCAGTGCCGCCGAAGGACATCGTGGACGAGGCCTCCGAGGAATCGTTCCCGGCGAGCGACCCGCCAAGCTGGACTCCGGTTTCATCCGTCTGAGTTTTTGCGGGCTATTTCGTCGAATGCGGCGGCTTCGTCGCGGCTGATGTAGCCGTCCTGGTTCTCGTCGACCGGGCGGAAGCGATCGAATGATCCGAGAAACTCGCGCCGGCTGATATCGCCATCGCCGTTGAAGTCCGCCTTCGTAAACCACAAGGGAGCGTCGGCTTCGTTGGCCGGCGCCACTAACGTAGGCACA
>DATFGJ010000713.1:0-13246 GCA_035249585.1 Lacipirellulaceae bacterium | reverse complement strand
TTGATCGGTTGAGCCATCCGGCGACGCGCCGTCGTACAGAGCCCCGCAACCGCCCGTGATGTACATTTTTTGTTCGGTGACGTTTTTCCAGATTGCTTCCAGCGGCACCCATAATTCAGGGTCGCCCGTTTCCAAGCACAGGTCAGCCGCGCCGGCATACAGGTAATTCGCGCGAACGGCGTGTCCCACCGCTTCGCGCTGTTGGCCGAAGGGAATGCGGTCCTGATTGTCGTCGCCGCCATCGGTCACCAGGTTTCTCATCTCGAGAAACTTGTCGGCCAGTTTCAAGTAGCGTCTATTACGAGTCGTGCGATAGAGCTCGACCATGCCCATGTAGTGCGCCGGGCACACGGAATTGCGGGCCAACTCCGGAGTCGGATTGCGAAATGCTTCGTCCAGAAAGTCAGCCGTTCGCCTGGCAATAGTTAAGAATTCGTCGCGGCCCGTAACTCGGTGGTGAAGACACGCGGCCGTTAGCAGATGACCCATGTTGTACATTTCGAAGTTATGGCGGTCCTCGAAGGGACGCGCGTTGCGATCTCCGTTTCGCTGCCGGATTTGAACTGGCGTATGAATGTAACCGTCGGTGCGCTGCGCCCTGCCGATTGCGTCAATCGATTGGTGCAGAAGGCTATTGAGTGCAGGATCGTCCGTTACGGCATACACCGCGGTCACCGCTTCCAGAAATTTGTAGAAGTCGCCGTCGTTCCACTGGGCCCCGTGATGCTCGCCCTCGATGTCGCCGGCCGCAATAAGAAAGTGTTGATAGAAAGGCTTGTGGCGCGTGCCCTTCATCAGATCCCACATTGCCGGGAGCGAGCGGTCGCGCACCGTTGCAAAGCGGTCGGCCCAAAATCCGTGCGTCCACCTAACTTCGTCCAGCCGCACCGGCAGCAGGACGGCGTGGCTGCTTTCGCGCGTGTCGACAACTTCGCTTGCGCGTACCAGCAGCGAATTGCAGGCGATGATTGCAAATGAGAAGCCAATGGTTGCCAGGCGTTGCATCTAATCCTCTACTCGTACAATCCGCAGAGCAATCCACGGCCGCTCTGGCAGGCTCACCGATCGACCATTTTGATCAGCAAATATATAGTCTGTGAGCTTCCGCACAACAAACGGCTCCTCCACTGGATCGACCTTCATGTTCCACGTATCAAGTACATCAACTTTAAACCGCATGCCATCTGCCAATTCATGGCGTGGCAAAGAGAAGATCCATGACTTGAGCTTCTCCGCGCCGAAGTAAACCAGATAATAGCGACCCGGCTGCCCGGCGATATTGGTATGCTGCCATTTATCGATCGGCTCCAGCCCTTCGGCCGGCGAAGTGGCAAGGATGTCACCCAGAAAGGCGATTCGAGCCGGGCTTTGCCCGCGCAGCACGCCGCCTTTGGACCACCACAGCACGTCGGACGGGTGCAAATAGCACTCGCCGTGGCCGGGATACGTCCCCGCGATAATGCACTCCCAGAATCGATGGACCATCTCCTCGGCCGACAGGTTGCCCCATCGCAAGGAGATGTCGCCTTCGTATTTGATTTCGTCAAACACAATTGGCTTGCGGTAGACGTCGCGATAGAGCACCGCGCGCCCTGCATCTTCCGCCGCTGAACCGTTCTGGATGCTCGCGTGGGTGATCAGCGGGTTGGTGTGATTGTAAAGCAGTCGTCCATTATGAATTGACGTCAGGCGCCCGTACGGATCGGCCTCGTCGACGACCTTAATCAGCCGATCCCAATCCGATTCCTGCTTTTCCGTCATGAAGTCGTATTCGTTTGCCAGCGACCACCATACATTGCGATAGGCGCCCAACCGGCTAATGATGTAGCGCAAGTAACGGTCGTCTGCGTCGTCCGGCATGCGGTCGAAGCCCCAATGCCCTTCATCATACGGATGAAACAAAATGATATCGGCTTCGATTCCCAAATCGCGGAGCTGGCCGACGCGTTTTTCCAGATGTTGAAAGAATTGCGGATTGAATCGTGAAACGTCCCACTCACTTGGCGGCGTGCCTTCGAAGGCGTACAACGGCGGCTCATTTTCGTTCCAAGAATATCGCTTGGGGAAAACGCACATGCGGAGCTTGTTAAAGGGTGACTCCGCGAGAGTTTGCAGAGTCTGCTCCTGAAGCTCATCTTTCTGCGAAATCCAAGCGTAACACGTCGTGCCAAGTGGTTTGAATGGCGTGCCGTCGGCGTACGCAAAATGGAAGGTGTTATGTACGCGCACCGGACCGTGATTCTTTTCAGACTGAGTCGTTACCTTAAACTGGCCGCGCTGGCCATCAAGCTGTGGCACATTACTCCGTGTCGCGTAGTTCCAATCCCCAATCGTATCCGGCATGAATCGAACACGATAAATGCCGTCGCCGTCGTAGAACCCGCGAACTACGCGCTTAACTTCGCCGTGTTCAAACGTCGCTGTGAGCTCTACGTCTACAAACGGATTTCCGCTCGCCGGCCCAGGCAACGTAAGCTCGAAGACTCCCCAGCGTTCCGATGAGACAGAAGCGCCACGCGACTCTTTATCCTGGGCTTGCAATGAGACCTGGAGTGCAAGCAAGGCCCCTACAAAGATCGCCGAACGGCATCCATTCGACATCAAAGTTTGTGTACGGCAACCCGCGTTTTGAGACATTTGGCGCTGTCCTAAAAGTTGATTGCTGGGATGAAACTTGAGCAATAGACTGAAACTAGGTTAGTGCGGCCATCACCCGACATCAGCCATTTTCAAGTAGTGCATCCATTATCCCTTTCGCAAAGTCGTTTCGCAACAAACGGTGGTCGAACACAATGCAATAAGCGCAGCAGATTTGACGCCTGCTTCAATGATCTACCGTAGTTTGCGGCTTGTGATTTCGTTGTTGATTGCGGCGGTACCGTCGTCGTCTCTGGCACAGTTTTCTATTTTAGATGGCCGCGATTACGCGCATTATATCGAGCAATTCAATGGACTTGATACGTCGCAAACCGCCACGCTCATCAACAACGAGAGGGCATGGCAATGGATGCTGTCAGATGTGCCGCTGCTGAGCTGTCCAGACAAAGATCTTGAAGAGACGTACTACTTTCGCTGGTGGACGTATCGAAAACACATTCGGCAAACGCCCGATGGCTTCGTGATCACTGAGTTTTTGCAACCGGTGAAACATGCCGGGCCGCACAACTCCATTTCGTGTGCCTTCGGACATCATCTTGCCGAAGGACGCTGGATGCGTGTCCAGCGGCCGCTCGACGAGTACACTACCTTCTGGTTCCGCTCCGGCCCGGGCGGTGGCCCTGCCAAGCACTTTCACAAGTACAGCAGTTGGGCGGCCGCGGCGCTTTATAATCGCTATCTCGTCACCTTGGATGCCGCGTTTCTTGTCGATCTGCTTGACGATCTCGTAGCCGACTATGAGCGATGGGAAAGCGAGCGACAGCGATTCGACGGGCTGTTTTGGCAATATGATGTAGCCGATGGAATGGAGGAGTCGATTTCCGGAAGCCGCACTGCCAAGAACATCCGGCCGACGATCAACAGTTATATGGCAGCCAACGCCTGGGCCATTGCTGAGATAGCGGCTTTGGCGGGTCGGCCTGAAATTGCGTCGCGCTACCGTGCGAAATTCGAAACGCTACAGCAAAACTTGATCGAGTCGCTGTGGGATCCAGACGCGCAGTTTTTCAAGGTCCGATTTGAAGACGATGGCTTGTCGGACGTGCGCGAGGCAATCGGCTTCATTCCATGGATGTTCAATCTCGCTCGACCCGAACATGCTATGGCCTGGCGACAGCTCAAAGATCCGGCCGGTTTCTGGGCGCCGCGTGGACTGACGACCGCGGAGCGGCGACATCCGGATTTTCGCACTCATGGCACTGGAACATGCGAGTGGGACGGCGCCGTGTGGCCGTTCGCCACTAGCCAGACGCTAACGGGATTGGCCAATGTGCTCCGCGGGCCGCCACAAGAATACGTCGATCGAAGTGATTTTCTCGCAGCCCTGCGAACGTATGCCCGCTCGCATCAAAAGGACGGCCATCCGTATATTGGCGAATACCATGACGAAATCACAGGCGAATGGCTGATTACGGGGCCTAAAGCGGCGCGAAGCCGCGATTACAATCATTCCACGTTTTGCGACCTGGTGATCGGCGGTTTGATTGGAATAGTGCCGCGTGCTGACGGCATCGTGCAAGTCGATCCGCTCCTGCCGATGAACGAATGGGATTGGTTCTGCCTCGATGGCGTTTACTATCATGACCACGTACTGACGATCGTTTGGGATCGAACCGGCAATCGGTACGGACGCGGCGCAGGTTTCGCCATCTGGTCGCAGGGCGAGGAGCTTGCGCGCACCGATGCCCTTCGTTCGCTTTCGGCCAGGCTTCCCGAAACGACGTTCGTGCAATCGGCTGATTAGTGAGAGCACGGGTTTTGAAAAGTCTAACAGTAGATGTCGGTCGTAAACTTAATGTGAGACCATGGCATGTCCGCACGAACGCGACGCGATTTTCTAACAGGCGTCAGCGCCGGCATTGCAAAGCGCCGCCGTGCCAAGGCCTCGTTTGCACGCTGTTCGTTGGTCGGCTCCCGAGTTCGCACCAAACAAAAAATCGAGTCCGTATTAGGGACAAAGTCGATGCATTTAGGCGCATTTTGACCGAAGTATCTTGATTGGAACCCGATTCCTCTCGCCGGCTAGCTTCCGGGCATTTCATACGCTCGGTCATTTCTGCAGCGTCTGCAAGGCCACCTCCTGGCCTTCAGCGCAAAGGACTAATTTGATATTCTCCTCCGTCCGGATCGGCAAAATTCTACTCGCTCGCGAGCTGCAATTCCTAGCGGCAGCTATCCTTTCCATGTCGCTGAACCCGCTTTCACCCGTTGTCGATTATCCGTCAATGCTGAACCGGATCTTCTGGTTCACCACAGCGTCGGCGCTGGTTGCCGTCTGGATGCTTCGCCTTTACGGCCCGGGACTCGACCGATTGTTGAGCCAAATCGATTTCACCTTGGAATTTGACGGCGACAAAATCGTCCCCATACCTGGTGGCTACCTGTTGCCGGCCTTGGTCGTTGGAATTCTAACTCGAATTTACCGCTTCCATGCGCGCGTTTCGGATTGGCTCGGTATACGTGAATGCTTTGACGTCGACGTCGTCATTGCCGAGTTGGCCGCGCAATTGGCAATCGATCTTGAGTCAGTTTCGCGAGCGGAGCTTGTCGCACACCGGCACAACATCATGCGGAAGGCGTTCTATTCATACGTAAGTGGTCCGCGGCCGCACATCGACCCGCATTTGGTGCACCAGGCACTTGACGCGTGGTCGTGGTTTTGGATCGGCATCGAAGCCACGTTCGTATTCGTGTTCACCGGGCTTGTGCTGATCGCCGGAGGCGTCTACGAAACCGGATTTCATACGGTCGGTGGCACAATCGTGATGGCGGCAATCGGAATGCCCGCGATGCGCCGTCAATGCCGGCGGTATGCCGTTGCGCAGGTGCGCGCCATTGTCGCCGATCCCGTCCGAGCCGCGATCGTGACGGACGCGTTTGCAGACTTGGCCGGTGCTCGGTTCGCCGGCAGGCATGCGGCGTAGTCCCGCATTGGTTAGACAGCTGGGCAAGGTTTCGCTTCGCGCAATAGTTCGAAAATGAGCCAGAAACGCCGAAGTTTTCTGCAGCGCTCCGGCCAGCCGGGACGATTCTCTTGATAGAAGCGCCTTGTTCCCACCGCACTCTGCCGACCTCAGCAGATGTTTCCCCGCCCGCTGATTCTGCGCCGGTTTGTAGCTTTGAGCGGCATTGCGCTTGCGCTCATGGCCACATTGCAACAGTCACACGCCCTTTGTGTGCTCACAAGCTGCACGGCCGGTACCCCATGCGATGACGATCAGGCAAAGCAGCCAAGGCGAGCGTGTGCTTGTTGTCGTCATCACAACGGCAAGTCATTGCCGCACACGGGATGCGTGCCGCACGATCCGATAGATGACCGCGACCCCTGTGGCCGAGATGGCTGTCATTGTCAACCTTTCCCTCGCGATGTGCCGCGCAACGTTTCCCAATCGTTAGACTCGCACGCCAATTCTCTTGTTGCTGCATACTTGCCGAATCGGGATGGCTTAGATTCAGAGGTCCCCGCAATTCAAATTCGTGCCGCCGCGCTGCGATATTCAGCGCATTCTTCTGGAACACTCTGCGCGCTGCTCTGCCGCTTTCTGACCTGAAAGTTGCTTTTGTCCGTCTCGTCGCAATGCGGCGATTCTTCGAAAACGGACGGCAGAGCGATTCCGCGAATACAGGCAGCAGGCCGCGCTTCCGGCAACGCGGCAGTGTGAACGACCCAGCACACAGAGGCGTTTATGGACCTTTCACGAAACCACAGAATTCGACTAGCGGCCGCAGTTGCAACGTTTACAGCAACGATGTCGGCCCTCGGGAGCCAGCTCGCCGCCAAGGAAGCAGCCCACATTGAAGTGCGAATCGTCGCCGACGACATGTGCTGCCAGGGCTGCGCACAGAAAGTCGCGGCCCAGTTGTACGCCGCGCCCGGAGTCACGGACGTTCGGACGGATGTTCCACAGCGACTCGTCAAAATCACGGCAAAGCCCTCGCCAAAGCTGACGCTCGAGCGGCTGTGGCGCGCTGTTGAGAAAGGAAAAGGAGCGCCTTCGAAATTAATCACGGCACAAGCTACCTATACATTGACTAGTCGAGAACGGGAGCCGCCCTCCGAGCGTCTTCCAGTCGGTCGCTACGTAATCAAAGTAGCCGAGCTGCAACAAACCGCTGACTTGCAACCAATCATCGCATCTCTGCGATCAATGTCCGGTGTTCAGCATGTTGACGCGGACATGTCGCAACAAACATTAACGATTCAATCCTCGAGCAATCAGCAGCCACTGTCCGAGTGGGCGCTGGTGCGCGTGGTGAAGCAAGCCGGATCTGTGCCCGTGTGCGTTTCCGGCCCATTTGGAAGTCTCGCAATTGAATACGCTCTTGAACGTGGCGAGTAAAGCGCGGCGCAACAATCAAACAGCTATTCCCGGGGGAGTCATTCGATGAGAATTAGGACAATTACATCCGCATTATGGATCACTGCAGCGCTAATCAGCGGCTGCAGGGACGTGCCGGCTGTCCAACCTCGGACTGCGGCGGCCGAAGCTCAGATTGACGGTGCCAGGTACATGCTGGCTGAGGAGCCCGATGATGCGATTGGCGTCATTGAGGCTCGCGAATCGGCCAGCGACGGCGCGCCTCTCACAGTCGTCGGCCGAATTGGCGGCACGAGCTCGCCTTGGGTTGACGGGCGAGCCGCCTTTACGCTGCTCGACGCGTCGTTGGTGCTGGTCGCCGAGGGTACCGACGCCGGAGACGCCGGCGACGGTCAGATTTGCACGGGCGACTGCTGCGCCACCGAAAGAGCGCACGCAACGATGCTCGTGAAAATCCTCGGCGACAATGGCCGCGTGCTGGAGGTCGATTCACGAGACTTGCTCGGAATCGCGGAGAACGACATGGTCGTCGTCCGCGGGACAGCAAAAAAGGACAAAAACGGCAACGTCACGCTCGTCGCGGATGCCGTTTTTGTCCGTAGGTAGCTTCAATCGATCAGACACAGTCCTGCTTAGAAGTGGTAATCCCAGTGGCCGTCGTAATGGACATCGTAATGGCCTGGGACGTAATCGTAGTGGTCGTAATGAGGCACGACATAACCGGAATGGTAATCCAGGTGGGTGGTATCATGCCAATGGCTGTGACCGCCCCATCCGCCGTATCCATGCCGCCCGTAGCTATGCCGGCCGTAACCATAGTCTCCGTAGGAACGTCGTCCATAGTGGCCGTAGTGGCCCTGGTGTCCGTGGCCATGATGCACATGGCCGACGTCGATGTGGACGCCGCCGCTACGAAAATGAAACCCGTCGGCCGTTGCCTGCTTGGCATTGAAGCCAGCCATCAAGGCAAACATGGTCGGAATCAAAAGAGCAAACTTGGTCACGTCTGGGTTCCTCCTCGCTGGGGCGGTGAATTGTGGTTTCCGGGCCGATTGCCGGCGACGTCATTGATTGCAAGTGAGGTGCCCTGCCTTGCAATTCATATCGTAACATACTTCTAGGTAAGGACTTGTGATTTTTAACTTGGTTGCAGATATACCACAGCAAGTCAAAAGTTCGTCGTCAAAAAGATGACAGCCGTCTCTCTTTGACTCACTTGTCGTCAAAACTCGCCGCACGACTTCGATTCTTCGCGGCCGTCCGCGACCGTAATTAGCTAAACCGCAAGCCATTTGAACGATCGGAAGTGAAAGGGAACACCAATTGCCAGTTGGTGCCTCATTCAGTTGGACATAGGACGACGCGCGGTAGAGAATTCAGTCGCTTAAACCCCCTCGCTCCATGACGCTCGTAAACAAATTTGTCGTCGCCATCACGGCATTGCACGTGTTGGCTCACAGCGTCCTTGGATGCTGTGATCATGACACGCATGGCGATGCGAGAATAACTGCAGAGCATCGCTGTAACCATTCCACGACGGACACATCTGAAGCGAGCCTGTGTCGGCATCGTCGCGCTGACGCTCTGATCGTCAGCCACGACGCCAATCGCGTTGCGAGTTTTCCATCGGTCGACAAAGCGCCAGTGCCACTGGATCAGCATCAATGCCGCCACGCCAACTGCGACTGGAAACTAGGCGAGACCTGTCCAGACATCAAACTGCTCTCCTTCTGCGTCGAAGCAGCGATCCTCCCAACGGTGCCGATCGAGTACGAACATGACGGCCCGATTTGCCTAACATTTGAAAACGATGTTGGGCCTGATTGTGCGCGACGCCTGCGCCTGCAATTCATGAGCGGTGTTCTGCAGATTTGAAGCTGGCTCCAAAGCGACTCTCGTTCGAATCCCAGCAGCGTCACTGCACTTGGCCTTTCGGTCGATAGCAGTAGACGGGTGCCATTTTATCTATTGCGCGCGACATTATAACGCATCAAACTGTGTCCTATCGCGCCAAAGGCAAACTCATGAACCAATGCATCTCATACTCAGCGTTCGTTACGCGTCGAGCGCTGATCATCATCGCGATTGCCGTTCTACTGACTGCCGGCGCCTGGGCGTCAAGCGCGCATTGGTGGCAGATGGTCGCGTCTCGGAACAATGCCGACGCACGTGCTCACGACGGCAACGGGAACGATGATCATGCAGACGGACACCACGATCATTCATCGCACGCTGACGAAAACTCCATCAAGATCAGCGAAAACGGGTTGAAAAACATTGGCTACGAGCCTGTCACGGTCTCACTGGGAACCTTTGAGCGCACCGTGACGATTCCCGCCATCGTTGTTGAGCAGTCGGGACGGACGCAGATTCACATCACCTCCCCGGTGACAGGAATCGTGACTGAAATTCATGCCTTCAGCGGCGAAGCGGTCGAGCCGGACAGCCCCATGTTCGAATTGCGATTGACTCACGAGGAAGTCGTGAGCGCCCAGCGAGAATATCTCCTCACGTCGGAAAGCCTGGACATTGTCAACCGTGAAATTGAGCGATTGGAGTCGGCGGGCCAAGGAGTCGTCCCCGGGCGAGTCGTGCTGGAGAAGCAATACGAGAAGCAGAAGCTCGAAGCGTCATTGCTGGCCGGCGAGCAGACGCTCATGCTGCACGGGTTGCGGCCCGAAGAAATCGCTGAAATTCGTAACACGAAACAACTGATTCAAACGCACACGATCCGCGCTCCCGATCATTCCCATAACGACAGCCACTGCAAGGACGATCACCTGTTTCACGCCCAGCGAATTTCCGTCTCGCAGGGACAGCAGGTACAAGCGGGCGAAGAACTTTGTGTATTGGCCGACCATTGCGAACTATTGATCGAAGGCCGCGCCTTTGAGGACGATGCAAAAAGTTTGCGCAACGCCGTGCGCGAAGGATGGAACGTGTCGGCCAGGCTTCTCTCCGGCAACCCTCAGGCGGAGTACGAGCGGTCCGGCGACGGCCAGGGCGAAAATGTCGAGCGGCTCCGACTTCTATACCTTGCCGACCACATCGATCCTGAATCGCGCGCATTCCACTTTTATCTCGCGTTGCCGAACCAAGTCGTGCTCGACCAGAAGAGCGCCAACGGACGACGCTTTATCGAATGGCGCTACAAGCCTGGACAGCGCATGGAGCTGCGCGTCCCCTTGGAACAATGGGCTGACTGCATCGTGCTGCCAGCAAGCGCGGTCGTTGAAGATGGCCCCGAAGCGTATGTGTATCGGCAGAGCGGCACTCGGTTTGACCGCATTCCGGTGCACGTCGAATACCGTGACCGCAATTCTGTGGTGATCGCGAACGACGGATCGATCGGTCCCGGTGAAGTAGTCGCCGGCGAGGGCGCCTATCAGATTCATCTCGCTGTCCAAAACAAAGCCGGCGGAGGCATCGATCCGCACGCCGGCCACCAACACTGATTTCAATAAATCGCCGACCTAGTACCGGCCCATGTTCAATGCCGTCATACGATTCGCGCTACAAAACCGGCTGCTGGTGATCGCCATCGGCGTGTTTTTAATGTGTTACGGCGGCTGGCAGGCATCGCGGCTGCCGATCGACGTGTTCCCGGATCTCGACCGGCCGCGAGTTGTGGTGCTAACCGAAGCGCCCGGCCTCGCGCCTGAAGAGGTCGAAACGCTGATTACCTTTCCACTGGAAACGGTGCTCAACGGCGCTACTGGCGTCGAAGCCGTGCGTTCGCAGTCGGGCGTCGGCCTGTCGGTAATCTATGTCGAGTTCGACTGGGGCACCGACATCTACAACGACCGGCAGATCGTTGCCGAGCGGCTGGCGCTCGCCAGCGGCCGGTTGCCCGCCGGCGTCGTGTCGCAACTCGCGCCGATCTCTTCGATCATGGGCCAAATCATGATCCTGGGTATGTACAGCGAAGGCGGCAAAACCACGCCGATAGAGCTGCGCACGCTTGCCGACTGGACGGTGCGGCAGCGAATGCTCACCATCCCCGGCGTGTCCCAAGTGATCGTCATGGGAGGCGAGCGCAAGCAGTTTCAGGTACTCGTCGATCCGAACAACCTGCTGCGATTTGGCGTGACACTCGCAGAGGTGAAAGACGCCCTGCGCGAGAGCAATCAAAACTCGGCCGGCGGCTATCTCGATGAGCAGGGGCCGAACGAATACCTCGTTCGCTCACTTGGCCGCGTCAAAAGCGTCGGCGAACTGGAACGGATTGTCGTGAAGCACCGTGAAGGCCAGTCGGTGCGACTTTCGCACGTGGCGCGAGTAGTCGAGGGCCCGCAGGTCAAGCGCGGCGACAGCAGTGCCTTTGCGCGCAATGAACGCGGCGAGTTCGAGGGCGGTTCGGCCGTGGCGCTCACAATTCAAAAGCAACCGCATGCCGACACGCGCTGCGTGACAACGGACGTACTCGACGCCGTGGAAGAAATGCGGCCGTCGCTGCCCGCAGACGTGCGAATTCTACCCGACCTGTACCAGCAAAAAGAATTTATCGACGTGGCCATCGAAAACGTGTATGAGGCCCTGCGCGATGGCTCGATCCTTGTCGTGATCATCTTGTTTTTATTCCTGTGGAACTTGCGCACAACTTTTATCACGCTTACGGCTATTCCGCTATCGCTGGTGATGACGGCGGTGATTTTTTCGATCTTCGGCCTGTCGATCAACACGATGACGCTAGGCGGTATCGCCGTGGCCATCGGCGAGTTGGTGGATGACGCAATCGTCGACGTCGAGAACATCTTTCGCCGCCTGCGCGAAAACCGCCACAGCCCGAATCCGCGGCCCGCACTACACGTCGTGTTCCTGGCCAGCATCGAAGTGCGAAACTCGATCGTTTACAGCACAATGATCGTCGTGCTTGTGTTCGTGCCGCTGTTCGCGCTTACGGGAATGGAAGGCCGGCTGTTCACACCGCTGGGAGTTGCCTACATCGTCTCGATCCTGGCATCGCTGCTGGTGTCGCTAACGGTGACGCCCGTCCTGTCGTATTGGCTGCTTGCCCGCGGGCGGCTCATCGAGCACAGCCGCGACAGCTTCGTTTTGCGCGGCCTCAAAGCGGTTGCTTCGCGCGTAATTCAATTCAGTCTGCAGTTTCCAGTGGCGAACTTGTTTGCGACCGCGGTGCTGGTCGCTGTCGCGATGATCGCACTGCTGCGGCTGGACCGCGATTTTCTGCCGCCATTCAATGAAGGGGCTGTGCAGATAAACGTGCTGCTTCCGCCGGGCACCTCGCTGGCCACTTCGAACGAGGTGGCCGCCCGCGTCGAACAGCGCCTGCAGAAGCTCGACGACATCCATGCACTAGTGCGCAGGACCGGGCGCGCAGAACTCGACGAGCACGCCGAAGGCGTCAACTGGACAGAAATCGTTGCGACGATTAGCCCGCACACCGAGCATAGTCGCGAAGAAGTGATTGAGGAAATAAGCGAAGCTCTCGCGGACATCCCCGGCATCGTGACCGCCGTCGAACAGCCGCTTGCGCACCTGATCTCGCATATGCTGTCAGGCGTCAAGGCGCAGATTGCTATCAAGATCTACGGCGACGACCTCGATGCGCTGCGGCGCGAGGCGGAAAAGATCGAGTCCGCAATTGCCGGCGTCCCCGGCTTACGTGACCTGCAAGTCGAGCAGCAAATCAGCATTCCGCAGCTGCGAATCGAAGCCGACGGCTACAAGCTGGAGCAATTCGGGCTGCGGCGGCTGGACGTGAATGACTTCGTCGAAACCGCCATGCAGGGCGAGGTCGTCTCCGAAATGCTCGACGAGCAGCGCACGTTCGACCTAGTCGTTCGCCTTGACGAGCCGTACCGGGAAGACCTCGAAGCTCTGAAGCGGCTTGTAATCAACACGCCCTCCGGCGGCACGGTAAAGCTCGAGGACGTGGCCAACATCTATAAGGCGCGTGGCCCCAACACCATCAACCGCGAGCACGTTCGCCGCCGAATCACTGTACAATCGAATGTCTCCGGCCGCGGGCTGGTTGACGTTGTGAACGACATCGAAGAACGCATCCGGCCAATCAAAGAAAACTTGCCCACCGGCTACTTCATTGAGATCGGCGGGCAGTTCCAAAGCCAGCAATCTGCCTCACGCACCATCGGAGTGCTGTTCATGGTCTCGCTCGTTGGCATCTTTCTGGTGCTCTACAAAATGTTCCACACGGCGAACCTGGCACTGCAAGTGATGGCTGCGCTGCCGATGGCATTCATCGGCGCGGTGGCAGCGCTTGTAATCACCGGCCAAACGCTCACCGT
>DATFGJ010000712.1:0-6808 GCA_035249585.1 Lacipirellulaceae bacterium | reverse complement strand
GATCCAACAGCTCGACCTGGGCACCGAGATCATTCATTGCCACGATTGGCCGACCGGCCTCATTCCGGCGTATCTCAAAACCGAGCTGTGCGGCGTCCCGCCCTTCGATTCGCTGGCCAGCGTGCTGACGATCCACAACATCGCCTATCAAGGCAATTTCTGGCACTGGGATATGGAGCTGACGGGCATCGACTGGAAGTATTTCAACTGGCGGCAAATGGAGTTTTACGGCAACCTATCTTTCCTGAAGAGTGGGATCGCGTTTGCGGACGCGCTCACCACCGTGAGCCCGAGGTACGCGCAGGAGATTCAGCAGCCGCCCTTGAGCTGCGGCCTCGAAGGCATCCTGCAGCACCGGCGCGACGATCTGTTTGGAATTATCAACGGCGTCGACTACCGCGAATGGAATCCGGAAATCGATCCGCATTTGGGCGGCCACAATTATGGGCTGCAAACTTTCGCCCACGGCAAGCGGGCATGCAAGGAAGCCCTGCAACAGGAGCTGGGTCTGCCGCAGGTTGCCGGACCACCCTCCGGCCCCTGCCCGCCGCTGGTGGCGATGATCGGTCGGCTGGCCGATCAGAAAGGTTATGACCTCGTTGCCAAGTTAATCCCACAGTTGGCGCCGACGTCGAATGTGCAGTGGGTCATTTTGGGAACAGGCGAACCGGCGTATCACGAAGCGTTCACGGAGCTCGCGCGTCGCTACCCAGAAAAGGTTGCGGTGCGCCTGACGTTTTCCAACGAGCTGGCCCACCGCATCGAGGCGGGCGCCGACATGTTTCTCATGCCCAGCCGCTATGAGCCGTGCGGGCTGAACCAGCTGTACAGTCTGAAATACGGCACGGTACCGATCGTTCACGCGACTGGCGGACTGGCCGACACGATTGTCAATCTTTCGGACGAGACGCTCGCCGCCGGCACAGCCAACGGCTTCAGTTTCAGCGAGTATACGACTGCGGCGCTGGCCGACGCGCTGGAGCGGGCCTGCCGCACGTTCGCGAACCGGTCCGTATGGGAGCAGCTGATTCGCACCGGCATGCGTCAAGACTGGTCGTGGAGCCATAGCGCACGCGAGTACAGCCGACTTTACGAGCACACGCTCGCCACTCGCACCGCGCCCACGGCCTGCGGCTGATTACATAGCCGGACCATCTTGGTCCGGCACAACAGCATCGCCTTTTGTGCCCAGCCAGGATGGTCGGGCTATGTATTTAGTCAATTTTCTCGCTGTAAAACGCGCCGCCAGCAAACGCCAGTCGGTCTAGCTTTTTTCTGCATGCGGGCCTAAATTTTGACGATTCGGTAAGCTAGGTGGCCGGGCCGACCGGGACGCATTTCGTTTCGCCGCAAGGCAATGAAAAGCGCGCCTCTGCGGCTTGAAGCCGCTCGCGCCGCGTAGACGCGTGACGCGGCCGTCCGTTACGATCAAGGGGATCACCATCAAGCTCAAGTGAGCGCGACACGGGATGTCGTAGCGAAAAGCGCTTCGGCAGGATTTTTCGACATGAGTCCGACGCTCCGACTTGTCCTCGTGTTCCACAATCATCAGCCGATCGGCAACTTCGATGGCGTGTTCGAGCAGGCCTATCAGGACAGCTACCGCCCGTTTTTGGACCTCTTGGAGCAATATCAGGCGCTGCCCATTGGGCTGCACACGAGCGGTTCACTCATGGAGTGGCTCGTTGCGCGGCATCCGGAATACATCGACCGATTAGCGCGGCTCGTTGCGGCCGGCCGCATGGAAATCGTCGGCGGCGCTTTTTACGAGCCGATCCTCACGATGATTCCGCGGCGCGATCGCGTGGGGCAGATCACGCGTTATGCCGATTGGCTCGCCGATCGCTTCGGCACGCCGATCAACGGAATGTGGATTCCAGAGCGCGTGTGGGAGCAGTCGCTCGCGAGCGACCTGGCGGACGCCGGCGTGCGCTACACGCTGCTCGATGATTTTCATTTCAAGAATGCGGGCCTCACCGAGGACCAGCTCCACGGCTACTACATTACCGAGGACGACACGAAGCTTCTCGCCGTGTTTCCCGGCAGCGAGCGGCTGCGATATACCATTCCGTTTCGCGAGCCGCAGGAAACGATCGACTACCTGCGGCCGATTGCCGAGCAGCAGCCGGGTGCGGTCGTGGTCTTCGGCGACGACGGCGAGAAGTTCGGCAGCTGGCCTGGCACGAAGCAGCACGTGTATGAGAACGGCTGGCTGCGGCGCTTCCTCGACCTGCTCGTTGCCAATCGTAGCTGGCTTAGCGTGGTCACGCCGAGCGAAGCGCTCGACCAGGTGCCGCCGCTGGGACGAGTTTACATCCCCGAGGGCAGCTACCGGGAAATGACCGAGTGGTCGCTGCCGGCGAGCCGTCTTATTGAATTCGAGCATTTGCGGCATCGCTACGAACACGAAGGCCGCTGGCAGGAAATCGCGCCGTTTGTGCGCGGCGGATACTGGCGCAACTTCAAGGTGAAGTATCCCGAAACGAACGAAATGTATGCGCGCATGCAGATGGTCAGCCGGCGGCTGCATGAGGCCGCATCGGCCAATTTAAATGGAGCGAACGAATCCAACGGATCTCCGTGGACTGGACGCTCAAGCGACCAGTCCGTAAATGCGCACACGTTGCTCGACCAGGCCCGCATGGAACTGTACCGCGGCCAATGCAACTGTGCCTATTGGCATGGTGCCTTCGGCGGCGCATATCTGCCGCATTTGCGAAATGCCGTGTACCGGCATCTGATCGCGGCCGACAACTTACTCGATGCGGCCGAGGGGCGCGGGATGGCCGAAGGCGACAAGTCATGGGTCGAACTCACGAGTGAAGATTACAATTTCGACGGTCGTCCGGAAGTGCGCCTGGCGAGCAACCGGCTCGTGGCGCTCGTTGCGCCGGCGCATGGCGGGCATTTGTACGAGCTCGATGTGCGGCCGATTTGCCACAATCTGCTCGCCACCCTCACGCGCCGGGAAGAAGCGTATCATGTAAAGGTCCGCGCCGGCGAATCAGCCGCGGGCGGCGAGGTGGCCAGCATTCACGATCTGGTGGTTTTCAAGCAAGCCGGGCTCGACAAGCGGCTGCATTACGATCGGCATCGGCGCAAGAGCCTTGTCGATCACTTCCTTGCGGCCGATGCCTCGCTGGCCGCCGTTGCTGCGGGCGAGCATCAGGAGCTGGGCGATTTTGTTACCGGCCCGTTCGAAGCCAAGCTCAGGCGCAGCGCCAAACGCATGCAGCTTCAGCTCACGCGCGATGGCCGCCTGGCCGAGCGCCCTGTGCGAATCACCAAAGGCCTCACGCTCGAGGCCGGCCAGCAAACGCTCGAGGTCGCGTACCTGCTCGAAGGCCTGCCTCCGGGAGAAACGATCCACTTCGGCGTGGAATTCAACTTCAGCGGGCTGCCGGCCGGGATCGACGACCGCTTTTTCCATGACGCAGGCGGCCGGTCGCTTGGCCAGCTCGGCTCGCAGCTGGACCTTGCGAACGTCGACTTCATCGGCCTGACGGACGAATGGCTCGGCATCAATGTCGAACTTCGATCCTCCTTATCGATGAACTTGTGGACGTTCCCAATCGAAACGGTTAGTCAGTCGGAGAGCGGTTTCGAGCTGGTGCATCAATCCGTGGTCGTCGAGCCGCACTGGTATATTCAGGCGGGCCAGGACGGCCGCTGGAGCGCGACGATGACGCTGTCGATCGACACATCGGCCGCCGAAAAGCGCGCCGCAACTGCCGAGATCGCCGTCACGGCGTGAGTGCTTCCGCGATTCAGCCCCCGATCAATGCCCGCGGGCTAAATGCCGCAGAGTGCCATCCAGTCGACGTCGCGGTCGAATCGACCGCCGTGCTCCACCGTGGCCAATAGTGGCACGCCGCACCGGCGCGTTAATTCGTCGGCATTGCTCGCGGCGCTGGCGTCAGTTGCCGCGGCGGGCGAATTAAGCACCACGCCTCGAACTATAAGGGCTCCGCTTCGTTTGCTCCCTGCTCCCTGCTCCGTGCTCCCTGCTCGGCCGTAGGCGTCCGCCGTAATCAGCGTCTGCAACGTGGCGTTGATCGTACCCAAAACATTTGCCGAGACGATCAAAAGCGGATAGCCGAATTCGGCAGCCAGATCGGCGTTGTAGTCCTCGTCGCTTAGCGGCGACATCAACCCGCCGGCGCCTTCCACGAGCACGAAATCACTCGTCTCGCGCCAAAAGTTGATCCCGTCGCGCAGCAGCTGCGGGTCGACGCGCCGGCCTTCGGCTCGGGCCGCCCGATGAGGTGCAAGCGGCGCCGCAAACCGCTGCGGGCAAACCTGCTCCAACGTGCCCGGCCGGCCCGCCGCTTCCCACAAAGCAAGCGCATCCGGCGACATCAACTGCTCGTTATTGAATTCACACCCGCTCGCGACCGGTTTGTAGACCCCGGCGCGCTTGCCTGAGTTGCGCAGTGCGCCGGCAATTAGCGCGGCGACATACGTCTTGCCGACGCCCGTACCGGTTCCTGTGACAAATAACCCTTGCGCCATGCGTTCTCCGCTCGACGCCGAGATGATTTACCACGGAGTACACAGAGGGCACGGAGACGGATGAGCGATGAGAATAAAGGATAGGATATGAGCGGTGAAGGGTGACACAACTTTAGCCAGATCACGTATCTTTTATCCTTCACCCTTTCCTCACTGTGAACTCTGTGTTCTCTGTGGTTAGACATTCAGCATTTTTTGTGAGCAGCTCAGATTCCCAAGAACTCCTCCGCCGCTTCGCGCATCTCGACCGTGTCGGGCATGATTCCGGTCCAGGCACGCAGCGCAAGCGCCGTCTGCTCGACGTACAACGAAAGGCCGTCGATAATCCGGCAGCCGCGCTCAGCGGCCTGTTGCGTGAGCCAGGTGCGAGGCGTGTTGTAGGCAACGTCGACCACGACCAGCTTCGACCCGAATGACTTCGGATCGATCGGCAACTTCGCGTAAGGATCGTCCATTCCAAGCGACGTGGCGTTCACCAAGAGCCCCGTCTCTGGTTCTAACGAGATCGCAGCGCCGGTCAATTCCGCGTGCGTAACGGTGGCCCCGCTTTGCTGTCGTACAACTTCGGCAAGTTGTTTTGCCGCCGCGGAGTTGCGGCCAGCCACGGTAATGGCTGATAGGCCGGCTTCGGCGAGCGACACGGCGATTGCCCTGGCGAGCCGCCCGGTGCCAAAAACGATCGCCCGCTTTCCCGCCATGTTTACCTGTTGGCGCACCAGCTCAACAAGTGCCAGGCCTTCCGTGTTGTCGCCTACGAGCCGATCTCCAGCGGCCGTGATGCAGTTCACCGAGCCGCACCGCCGCGCCAAGTCAGTCAGATCATCCAGGTGATCGATCACAGAGCGGTGAAACGGCTCGCCAATCTTTACGCCGTGGAAGCCCAGCGCCCGGACGCCGCGCATCGCATCGCCGAGCCGCTCCGGCTCGACTTCAAACGTCATGAACCGCCAATCGAGGCCTTTTTGCGCGAAAGCCTGTTCGACCAGGTAATGCGTGGGGTTGCCCGCCACCGGGTTCGCGATCAGGCAGCATTTTTCAATGAGCGTGGCGCTGGTCACGATGATTCCAATGTTTTCCGTGCGTAAAGCCGCGACGCGCCACCACGGCAACGCCGTGGTCGGTCGCGGGATGACATCACGCGCATCTGCTCTCGAAATCGATTTGGATCAAGAATTCTGGCGCGAATCTGGAGGCCTGAAAGACCGCAATATGATAGCCCAGGGCGCAGCCCTGGGTACAGGTCAGGCAATGTGGACGGCAGCCCTGAAAGGGCGAAATAACAAACGCAGCGCGCGCGAATCAAAATCCGCGAGAACGTGCTGTCGATCCGCAACGTGGCGTGACTGGCGTATCCCGCCCTTTCAGGGCTTCGTGTTGATTGTTGCAACGCGTACCCAGGGCGGCAGCAAAGCTCGCCATGCTCGCATTGCCTTGCCTGGGCTATCACATTCTGGCCTTTCAGGGCAGAATCGCATTTCTACCGCACGGCGTTTGAAACTGAGTTCAACTCGATGTCACGACGTTCGCCAGTCAACTTCTGGCTGTTGCTCGCCGCGACGATCTGCGTCGACGCGATAGCGGTTATGTGGAAGTATACTGAAGGACGCGGAGAGCATTCTGAATGGTTCTTTATCGCGCTGGTTTTCGGTCAGCTTAGCGCCCTTTGCGTTTGGGCGCTGGTTTCGAGCCCTCAACAACTCATGCGAGTTTTCGTGCCGGTCGTTTTTGCAGTTGCCGCCGCTTTGTGGACGGCACTGACGTTTCCTGTGACCGCGCCGAACGTACCATGGGAACAGATTGCGCTTGCATATAGCGGCCTGTGGCTGACGCACGCCGCGGGATTGATGGCCATGCTTTGGGTGCTGAAACGAACGACCTACGGCCGGCGCTGGGGCCATCCGGTCGAGGCGGGCGTTTGGCAGTTCTCGATGAAGCACCTGCTTGTGGCCATGACCACCTTTGCCGTGCTAGTTTTCGTTTTGCGAAGTTCTGAAATAATTCAGAACGTGTGGCTGTGGGTCGCCATCCTGATCGTCAACAACACCGGTGTTGCGCTGGCTTGTATGCTTGTTCAGAGCGCTCCCTGGCATGTCGTGCTGCGCGTGGCCGCAGCAGCGGGCCTCGCGGCGCTACTCGGCTCGCTGCTGTACGCCATGAATCGTTGGCCCGACGTCATCGCCGTGAATTTAATTCATGCACTGCTGCTGTTTTTGTGGCTCGAGGTCGGCGGAATTCTGCCGGCGCGCGGCCCGGCAAGCGCCGCCGACACGAAAGGCTAAAGCCGATAAGGCTCAAG
>DATFGJ010000711.1:0-3022 GCA_035249585.1 Lacipirellulaceae bacterium | reverse complement strand
GGCGGAAACGCTTTGTGCACCAGCTGGTAATTCGCAATCGCCAGGCCGATTTGCTTGAGATTGTTCGAGCATGAAGCACGGCGTGCGGCCTCGCGCGCCGCCTGCACCGCCGGCAGCAACAACCCGACCAGCACGCCAATGATGGCGATCACCACGAGTAACTCCACGAGCGTGAACGCGCGTGATAGGCACGTTCCGTGTGCCGCAACTACCGCGCCTGAAAACTGCAACGTGCCTACCGGCGCAACGCGCTTCCGTCGCAGTCGTTTTGACGAGTTGAAAGTTGGCATCGCCCACCTCGTGTGGGGTGGCGCTGGCGGCCGCGTCGAGCAGCTCGCATCGACCGTCAGTCTATGCCTGAATTGCAATTTCGGCAATTTATTCGCGCAACAGGCTGCGAATATTGAGACAAAACGATTGCATTGAGTCCCACACAATCATTGAGATGGCGACTGGCGCATGGTCGCAAGGCATCGCCGGAATAGCACTGCTGGACAAGCCAGCAGTGGCACCCGTTTAGACCCGGATTAAGCCTTGAGGGCTTTAAGCGCGCTGGACAGGCGCGACTTGGTGCGGGCCGCCGTGTTGGCGTGGATCACTTTGCGGGCTGCTGCTTTGTCGAGCTTCTTCACGAGCAGCCGGAATTCCGTCTGGCTCTTCTCGAGGTCCTTGGCGGTGATGGCTTCGCGCACTTTGCGAAGCTGCGTGCGAATGTTCGACTTGGTGGCGCGGTTGCGGCTGCGGCGCACCGCATCTTGCCGCATGCGTTTCTTGGCGCTGGCTGTATTGGGCATGTCTGAGTTGGATCGGTTGAGCGAATGGGTGCCACTGGCTTGGCCAGTGCTGTCCGACGAACGACAATCGGCAAGAGTTGAGCACGCACCAGCTTGCACTTGAAGCGCAAGACGCTGGAACGTCGGAGCGAAACATCCGGCCGCAAGGCCCTCGCGCGAAACGCACTGGCAGAGCCAGTGGCACCCGAGCGCTATGCCGCACCAACTAGCCAATTGTCGAATTAAACACTATCGCGGATTGCCGCCAGTTTGTCCAGCCGGTCCGCCACGTCGCGGTAGCTGAAATCGATGGCCGCGAGCTGGGTGAGATGCTTTTCGGCCTTGTCGCGGTCGCCCAGTTCGGCGGCCAGTACGCCGGCCCGGTATAGCGCCAGTTTTTTCGTGTCGAGCTGGATCGAATCCGAGGCCTCGACGGCCGCCTCATAGCTGGCCAGCGCCAGCTTGAATTGCCTTATGTGCTGAAACGATTCGCCCAAATGCAACTGAACGAGCGCCTTGTGCCGAATGTCGTCACGTGCCGCCTGAAATGCCTGGATCGCCTCGCGGAACTTGCCGGCCCGCTTGCAGCGCATCCCCAGCTCGTACTGCAGCAGCAAATTGCCCGGATTTCGCGTGGCCCGGGCGGCATAAACTTCCAGCTCGGCTTGATTCGCTTGGGCCGCCATGCGGCGTGCCAGGTCGGCCGCCTCGGGCGTCTTTTCCTGCTCGGCACGGCGCTGAGCGACAGCGACCTGGCTATGAGCGCGGCGCAGATGGGCCTCTTCGAGCCGCTCGCGCACGGCTAGATCGCCGCCGCCGGAGGCGGCAAGCGCCCGCGTGAGGATTTCCTCGGCCTCGCGCAGCCGGTTTTGCGCGGTGAACAAGTCGGCCAGCTCGACGTAGTTGCCAATCTCGGCCGGCTGATTCGCCACCGCATCCAACAGCGCGCGCTCGCGGCCGCTATCGGGTTTTGGCTTCTCGCTGGCATCCGCCGCTGCGGGCCGTCCCTGAGCGGCGCGCTCGCGCAGCGCCGATTCCGTCGCCGTCGGATCCGCCAGGGCGCCTTGCAGCAACTCCTGGTTATATCCGCCCTGATGAATCGTCTTTTCCACGCTCAGCTGCGAAATCGCCTTGGCCGCCTCCTGATCGCCGGGCTTGGCTTGCTCCACGCGCCGCCAACAGCTGATCGCCTGGTCGAACTGGCCAAGCCGGGCAAGTGTCTCAGCAGCACGCCGGTTCACCGTGGCATCCTTCGGCGCCGCTTCCAGCGCCCAGCGCAGCGCGTAGAGCTGGCACTCATCGCTGCCAAGCTCGTTGTATGCGTCGGCCACATCGAGCAGCGTGGCCGTGTCCCAGGGATTTGATTTCAGCGCCTCGCAAGCCGCGGCGAAGGCGTCGCGCCACTGGCCTTTGCCGGCCGCTTTGGAAAGTGCCATCCGCGAAGTTTTGCTTTTCAACCCGGAGAAACGAGAGCCCTTCTTGTTGTTGCCGTACTTCTGGGCGAGATTGCTCAGGAAATGTTGCAAGTAAATCAGGTTCGCGGGGTCCTCGGTCAAACATTGCGCCAAGAGATCGTGCGCATATTCGTAGTCGGCCTTCTCGGCACAGCGCTGTGCGTGCTCAAAGACAGCTTGCAACCGCTGGCGCACCGCCGGCGTGACTGCCGGAAGGCCCTGCCGCTTCGGACTGCCTGACTGTTGAGCCGCCATAAAGAAACTTGCCCCTCAATCGGCTGCTGGCGCGCTGCGAAGACCGCCGCGAAAGGCGCTTCGAACGGCGGGTTCCCCGCAGTTCCATTCTAACAGGTAGCTTTCGCCACACAATCTGATGAGTTACCGTAAGTTAAGTGTAGGTCAGGCTTTCTAACACATCAGCCCGAAGCGTAAGCGAGGGAGGAGGCGCTCACTTCCCTTGCTTACGCTTCGGGCTAGTGTCGCGATGCCAGCGCAAATCGGCAAAGTGTTTTTGGTGGGCGCGGGGCCGGGCGACCCGCGGTTGTTGACGCTGCGCGGCGCTGAATGTCTGCGCGCCGCCGATGTCGTGCTGTACGACTACCTGGCGAGCGCGGAGCTGCTTGAAATCGCGCAGCCTGGCGCTCAATTGATTTGTCTCGGGCGCCACGGACGCGGCCGGCTGATGTCGCAGGACGAGGTGAACCAGGCCATGATCGACCATGCGCGCGAGGGCCGTACGGTCGTGCGGCTAAAAGGGGGCGACGCCACGATCTTTGCTCGACTGGCCGAAGAGCT
>DATFGJ010000710.1:0-3693 GCA_035249585.1 Lacipirellulaceae bacterium | reverse complement strand
CACGGTTGCGTCCGCTGGTCATCAAGGAGATCGAAACCAGCGGTCCAATGGTGATCGCCAGCTTCCCGGCAAAACCGCATTGGCTTGGCAAAACGCTTCATGAGGTGGCAAAGCTCGAAAACTGCGAGCCGGTGGACGTCGCGTTGGAATTGTTCCGAGATCCCAAGGCGCAGGGTATCCACTTCGGCATGGGCGAGGAGGACGTCCGGTTTGCAATGACGCAGCCGTGGGTCGCTACCGCATCCGATGGCAGCAGCAAGATCGACGACGGCACTCGGCCTCACCCGCGCAGCTACGGCACTTTCCCGCGCAAGATCGGCCACTACGCGATTCGGGAAAACGTGCTGTCGATGACGGCGGCCGTGCGCAGTGCCTCCGGCCTGCCGGCGGATATTTTGGGGATGACTGATCGAGGCTACATACGCGAAAATCTCGTCGCCGATCTTGTCGTATTCGATCCAAAGCAATTGGAAGACCGGGCCACGTACGAGAAGCCGTTTGAAACTTCAGCCGGCATCCGCTGGGTGCTTGTGAACGGAAAGATCGCGATCGCCGACGGCGTGACGCAAGATATTTTGGCCGGCCGCCCGCTGCGCCGCGAATTGAGAGGAGACAATTAGATGCACGAAGTCAGCCATGTAAATGGGGTGGCTGGGGCAACGCCCCAGCAAACTTGGCGAGTCTGGGGCGTTGCCCCAGCCACCCGTCGAGTTCTTCTTGTTGCCGCGTTATTACTTCTTGCTGACGAGTCGAATGCCGCCGAATCGCAAGTGGCGACGAAAATCGCTGATTTCACGCTTCAGGATTACCTCGGCGCCCAGCATTCGTTGAGCGAGTGGCAGGATAAGAAAGCAGTGGTCGTCGTGTTCGTCGGCACAGAGTGCCCACTGGCGAAGCGCTATGGGCCACGGCTCGCCGAGTTGGCCGCCCAGTATGAGCCCAAAGGCGTGCAGTTCGTCGCCGTCAACTCGAATCAACAGGATACGCTGCGCGAGATCGCCCATTATGCGCGCGTACACAAGATTGACTTTCCTATGCTGAAGGACTCGGCATGCGAAGTCGCCGATCAGTTTGGCGCCGACCGCACGCCGGCAGCTTACGTTCTCGATCGTGAGCGAAGCGTTCGCTATCAGGGCCGCATCGATGATCAATACGGCGTCGGCTACTCGCGCTCCAGCGCCGACAAGAACTATGTGGCCATGGCGCTCGACGAACTGCTGGCCGGCAAGCCGGTTTCCACGCCTGTGACTGAGGAGATGGGCTGCTACATCAGCCGCGCCGAACGCAAGCCGCCAACCGGAGATGTCACGTATTCGAACCAGATCGCGCGCATCATGCAGGATCATTGCATTCGCTGTCACCGTCCGGGCCAGATCGCGCCGTTCTCATTGACGTCCTACGACGACGTCGCCGCATGGGCCGAGACGATGCGCGAAGTCATCGACGAAGGCCGGATGCCGCCGTGGCACGCGAACCCCGCGTACGGTCACTTCTCGAACGACGCCAGCATGAGCGAATTGGCCAAGCAGCTGTTTCGCCAATGGATCGAGGGCGGCATGCCCGAAGGCGACCCTTCAGAACTGCCACAGCCGCTGGAGTTTGCCGAAGGCTGGCAGATTCCCAAGCCGGATGTCGTTTTCAAAATGCCCGAGCCGTTCGTCATTCCTGCCAAGGGCGTGGTCGACTACCAGTACTTTGAGTTCGACCCCAAGTTCGAGGAGGACGTATGGATTCGCGGCGCGGAGGTTCGGCCGGGCAACCGGGCGGTTGTCCATCACGTGCTCGTGTTCTACGTGCCGCCGGGGCAAGAGGACAAGCGCGGGGAAGACGCGCTCTTTAACGAAGTCGCCGCTTTCGCGCCCGGCATGCCCGCAGGGCTCTGGCCCGAAGGCCATGCGCGGTTTGTGCCGGCCGGATCCAAACTTGTGTTCCAAGTGCACTACACGCCCAATGGCAGCGAGCAAACCGATCAGACGGAAGTCGGCCTGGTGTTTGCCGATCCGAAGTCGGTGACCAAGGAAGTCAAGTTTGGCGTGGCGGTAAACACCGATTTTCGCATTCCGCCTCATGATGCGAACTTCCATGTGCCCGCCGGCTACACATTCACGCAGGATACGTTAGTGCACGCCTTGATCCCGCACATGCATTACCGCGGCAAGTCGTTCCGCTTCAGGGCCGAGTATCCGGACGGTAACAGAGAAATTCTCCTCGATGTGCCCCAATACGACTTCAACTGGCAAAACGCCTACGTGCTCGAGGAAGCGAAGCTGATTCCCAAGGGCACGGTGCTCATGTGCGATGGGTACTACGATAACTCGGCCGATAACCTCATGAACCCTGATCCCACGAAGGAAGTCCGCTGGGGCGACCAGAGCTGGGAAGAGATGATGCTCGGCTCGTTCGTGTACAGCCTGCCGGAAACGGCCATGCGCGGCGAGTTTCCCAAGGTCGTGCACCTGCACGAAGATTGGTTCGACGTGATTTTCCGCTACCGCCCGCCGGCCGAGCAGACGGACGTCGAGACCGTCTGCCTGGCCGGCTCATTCAACGACTGGAAAGAAACCGGCCACCGCATGAGCGGCCCTGACGCCGAGGGCTGGTACCGCACCACGGTACGTCTCCAGCCGGGTATGCACGAATACAAATTTGTGATCAACGGCACGCAGTGGACGCACGACCCGGACAATCCGGACCAGAACGGCCCGTATAGCAATAGCGTGGTACGGGTGCGGGCGGTGAAGACGAATTGAACCACTGACGGATGTCCGGCAACGCTAGTCGAGCAACGAAAAGCGCATTGAGTTTGATGAGTCCCGCAGCGGAGTTCCGGCGCATCTTTGAGAACGCGTTTTCGCGGCTACCATTTCGAACGCCGCGCGGCGTTGTGGCTCGTCTGCGTCGAGAAGCCCAGTTTGGAACGCCACACGGACCTCACGAACCAACTCGATGCTGGGTTTACTCAGCTTACGAGAGTCCATTCGAGCTGCTATTCGCCTTTTACTCGAACTTCTCACCGGATGATTTGATTTGCAAGGTAGTCATTGCTCAGCAAACGATGCCAAAGGGCGAAGGTGCGAGCCTGCAGTTCAATGGCAACAAAAGTGTAGTCGACGACGGGGTCCATTTCATCCTTCGTCATGATGGTCGAGTGACCATTCGCAGTCCCATCCGACGTGATGAACTCCTTAGTCGTATACGCGAATATGCGCCGCAAGCAGATATAGCGTTGGGCGGCATTGAATTCCCATTTGTATGCGGAACGACTGCAGACGTTGGCGCATTGTTAGATCGCCTATTCCTATATTCGTATGCGATAGAATAGGCGAAGCGCTCGATCAGAGACGAGCCCGCATTGTCGGCCTTGTACCCGGAAGGGCCAGCGGAACAACTTGTAGCTATAGAATCCAGCAAGAAAAGCTCCGGACAAGGATTGGGTGCTTCAGCTGTTGCGCGCCGTGCCGTCGAAATTAGAGCCATGGAAGTGGCTCGAGAGCATCTTGCCTCCCAATGGAACGAGATTAAAGATGTATCTTTACACGAGCCATTCGACTTTCATTGCCGCGACGATCATAGAGAGCTGCACGTGGAAGTTAAAGGAACCACTCAAAATGGTTCAGTGATCCTTCTAACCCCAAATGAGGTCGAGCACGCTCGATCGCATTCAGACTCAACAGCGCTTATCGTGGTCTCGCA
>DATFGJ010000709.1:0-3570 GCA_035249585.1 Lacipirellulaceae bacterium | reverse complement strand
GAGGATAGCCAGTTTCAAAACTCGCCAACACGTGAGACTAGTCAAGAATCGACCCGTTTTGAGACGGCCGAACATCCTCAACTACGCATGTGTTTGATGGCATAGTCAGTGCGCCCCGAAAACTCATCTTCACGCGAGCCTGATACTTGGCGGTGATTCTGACGCCAAAAGCGCCTCATCATACCAACCTTTCCGTCCCTTTCTTACTTCTACACGCGGCGGCGGGTATGATCACCGTGAAAGGGTTGCAGCAAAGGATCCAGTTGCGAAATAGCACGGGCTTCTGGCTATCTCCGGCAACTCGGTTATCCATGAAGGGAATCCAATACATGAGCACCACTATTGGAAAGGTCGACAGCCTTTGGCGTTATCCGGTCAAGAGCATGCGCGGCGAGGAGTTGGATGAAGCGTTCCTGGGATTTTCGGGAATGTATGGCGATCGGATTTTCGCGTTCGCTAGTTCGTCCGGTCCGAAAGGATTTCCCTTTCTCACTGGCCGCGAGCAGCAGGAGATGCTGCGATATCGCCCCAGGTTCAGGTCTGCCGACAAAGCGGCACGGCCCATCAACCTAGCCGAAGCCGAAAAGCTCGCGCCCGGTGTGACTCCCATGTACGCGCAGTCCTCGGAACTGATGGTCGATGTCGAGACGCCTTCGGGTGAGGTCCTCCCGATCGATGACCCGCAGCTCGTCCGCATGCTTGTCGAGGGGATGCGGGATGCGCCTGCCCTGACGCTGGTGCGGTCGGATCGCTCGATGACCGATTGCCGCCCCGTGTCGATCTTCTCCGTGCAAACCGTGCAGCAACTAAGCAAAGAGCTTGGCAGCGCGCTTGACCAGCGACGATTCCGAGCAAACGTTTACGTCGATCTCCCCGCCGCAGGCGGCTTCGGAGAGGAGGCGCTCGTCGGCCGCTCACTTCGCATCGGATCGAAAGTGGTGATCTCGATCCTGGAACGTGATCCGCGCTGCAAGATGATCACGCTGGATCCCGATACTGGCGAATCTGATCCAAAAATATTACGGCAAGTGGCCCAGGCCCACGACGCCACGGCTGGCGTTTATAGCGCCGTTCTTGTGGAGGGCACGGTGCGAAAGGGCGACTTGGTCGAGTTGTTGGAATAGGACGCGGCGCGACGCCGACCAGAAGTATGCCACATTCCACAACCAAACCGTAAAATCCTCAAGCTACCGACCTGCTGAGGAACTATGTGCTATTGTCCGACGCGTCGCGCTGACCGATGTTTCTTGCAGTCAGGCGTTTAGCTGAAACGAGTCATCAAGACGTGTCGCCAGCATGCGGGTGAGACAAGCCGGCAAACCACCGTTTTCGACGTTTGCTTAGTCCAAACGTGGCTTACGACCAGACAAATAAATACTTTGGATCGAACACGGGCGCGCAATTGCCGCAAGCAATGATCCTGCGACGATGGCGGAAAATCACTCGCCTGCAAGATGGGCAGGTGCCCCGATATTTTGGAACCGGGCGCGCAACTTCTTGCCCAAAGCAGCGACGACCGTTGCACCCAATCGACGATGCCAACGATTTCCACACCGGGCCGTGTCCGGCGCCGCGCGGAGCAAGTGCATGCGCAATTTCGTGGAGAATCGTATCCCGCACCTCATCCTCGCCATTTAGTTCGACTAAGTATTTCGAGAGAGAAATCTGTTTCTTGCAATAATTGCATTTGCCGAATCGGACCTTCGAACGATCAAACGCGAACGACCATTCCGCCGGCAGTTTATGCAGCCTCATTAAGTGCTCTGCTAGTTTCTGCGCCTGCGCCAACGTCATGATGCCAATCGTACGCGGCGATAATGCACTTGGACAAGATTGAGTCGATTCACGCCGGTAAATCACCATTTACGCCAGGGAGTTTAGCGACTGGTTTCCGCGCGCTCTGTTCGACCGCGACTCGCTCAATTGTCATCAACTCGTTAACGCGTGAGACAAGCCAGAAATTGACCGTTCTTGACGCCGCATTGCATCGGGTCCGCCGGGCAATATCGGAAAAAAGTTCACTGGGGTGCTAGACGCGGGGTATTGAGGGAAATTGATACAATCGTGGCTGTTGTGAGTCTGGATCGACTCTAGGCTCAGTCCATGTGAGAAATGTCGGATAATTGACGCGAACCGGCGGCATCGGAAGCACGTAAACTCCATTGTGGAGCGGGCTTGGTCCCGCCCGCCACTGCGCGGATCGGCATAGCGGCACGGTCGCCGTTCATTCTTATTCTTGGAGAGGCCTCGCTTGCTGTCGCTGCGATCTTTTTGTCTCGCGTCCGTTTCCGTGCTTTTGGTGACAGTGGCACTTGCCGACGACCGGGACAGCGATGCGCTGGATAACTGGCCGCAGTGGCGCGGACCGCTCGCGACAGGCACAGCGCCGCACGGCAATCCGCCGCTGGTTTGGAATGAAGCCGATGGGACGAACATCCGCTGGAAGACCGTAATTCCGGGTCTCGGCCATTCGACCCCAATTGTCTGGGACGACCGCATCTTTCTCACCACTGCCATTGCTTTCGGGGATGCGCTTCCCCCGCGACCCAGCACGGCGCCGGGCAATCACGATAACCTTCCGGTCACGCATCGTCACAGATTCGTCGCTTTGGCGGTCAGCCGGTCAAGCGGCAAAATTCTCTGGCAGCAAACGCTGCGCGAGGCGCTGCCACGGGAACAAGGGCACCACACTGCGAGCCTGGCGTCGAACTCTCCGGTGACCGATGGTGAACACCTGTTTGCATTCTTTGGCTCGTTCGGTCTGTATTGCCTCGACCTCGACGGCCAGCTTGTTTGGAAAGCCGACTTTGGACCGATGCAATCGCTTCACGGGCACGGGGAGGGAAGCTCGCCGGTGCTTTACAAAGAAACGCTCATCGTCAACTGGGACCACGAGGGAAATTCGTTCCTCGTGGCACTCGACAAAAATACTGGCAAAGAGCGGTGGAAGCTGACGCGAGAAGAAGTCACTTCCTGGGCCACCCCGATCGTCGTCGAGCATGCTGGCAAACCTCAGGTCATCGTCAGCGGCACTAACCGCATCCGTGGGTATGATTTGGACAACGGCAAGGTACTCTGGGAGTGCGGCGGACTATCATCGAACATCGTCGCATCGCCCGTGTCCGGCGACGGAATGGTCTTCGCCGGCAGCAGCTACGACAAGCGGGCCTTGCTCGCGATTCGTCTCGACGGCGCGGCTGGGGACATCACCGGTACGGACCGAATCGCCTGGAACAGATTTCGCGGCACGCCCTACGTTCCCTCCCCGCTGCTCTACGACGGCGCGCTCTACTTTCTGACGCACTATCAGGGAATACTCTCGCGTGTTGATGCCCGAACTGGCGAGGATCGTCCGGGCGCTTTCCGGCTACAGGGGATTAGCGATGTCTATGCCTCCCCGGTCGCCGCCGCCGGTCGCATCTACGTCACCGATCTCGATGGGACAACGGTAGTCGTCAGCAGCGGCGATGTGCCGCGGCTCCTGGCGGTGAATCAGCTATCCGAACCGATCAGCGCCTCTGCCGCCATTGCCGGCCGCCAGCTTTTTCTGCGCGGCGACAAACATCTCTA